>JAZQAV010000137.1:0-5653 GCA_045545435.1 Eggerthellaceae bacterium
TGTTGATGTGCGCGCCGCCGATGCGCTGCCCAGCACGAAAGGCGCCCTATGATTGCCGTAGTGGATTATCACAAGGGCAACCTTAAAAGCGTCGAGCGCGGGCTCATTGGCGTTGGCGGCGATGCGCGCATTACCGACGACCCGAGTGTTATCGCGTTGGCGGATGCCATCGTGCTGCCCGGCGTTGGTGCCTTCGCCGATGCGTCGGCAGAGTTGCAGAGCCTTGGTCAAATGGACGTCATTCGTCAGCGGGTGCGCGAAGGTGTGCCGTTCTTGGGCATTTGCTTGGGGCTACAGCTCATGTTCGCCGAAGGCGAGGAGCATGCCGAACAGGCAGAAGACGGGTCGTTTGTGGGCCTTCCCGTTGGTTTGGGCTTTATCGAAGGGTGCGCGCGACGCCTTCCGGCAACCGATAGCGAAGGGCGCGCATACAAGATTCCGCATGTTGGCTGGAACAGTATTCAGTTCAGCACAGCACAGCCCAGCCCGCTGTTCGAGGGAATCCCCAATGGCGAGCATTTCTATTTCACGCATAGCTTTGTTGCACCCGAAAGCGATGCCACCATCGCAACAACCACCCACTCCATTGAGTTTCCTTCGGCTGTTGCGTGGGGCCCCTGCGCGTTTGGAGTGCAATTTCATCCTGAGAAATCTTCGGACGCGGGAGCGGCGGTGCTGCGCAATTTCGTGGCCATCTGCGAAAGCGCACGTCATTAAAGTGAGCGATAGGCGCCGGGCACGTTGTATGCGCTCTGGCGCCATGAAAGGACAGCTATGTACCTTTTACCGGCAATTGATGTTTTGGGCGGCAAAGCCGTTCGTTTGGCGAAAGGCGACTACGATCAAGTAACTACGTACAATGATGACCCGGTTGCTCAAGCGAAGCTTTTCGAAGAAGCGGGTGCAACATGGATTCACGTGGTCGATTTGGACGGAGCTCGTTCGGGGAAGCCTGAAAACGCTGAGGTCATTAAACGTATTGTTGCCTCATCCTCCCTCAAAATTGAGGTGGGCGGCGGTGTGCGCTCTATGGAAACGCTGGACAGCTGGATCGAAGCGGGCGCGGCGCGTGTGGTTTTGGGCACGGCGTTGGTGCGCGATCCCGCATTCGCAAAGGCCGCTATCGAAAAGTACGGCGATAGGCTGAGCGCGGGCATCGATGCGAAATCCGGCGAAGTTGCCATTGCGGGATGGCGCGAGGGTTCGGGCGTAGATGCGCGTGAGCTTGCAGCCCAGATGGGCGCCTTGGGTTACCAGCATCTGGTGTACACCGACATCGCGCGCGATGGTATGCAAACCGGTATCGATGAGCAGCTTTACGTTGAGGTTGCGCGCGCGTTCGGACATCCGGTAATCGCCTCGGGAGGCGTTGCGGGAATGGAAGACATTGTGCGTCTTTCCCAGGTCTCCGAAAGCATTGAGGGCGTCATAGCGGGCCGCGCCATTTATGAGGGCGCGCTTGATGTGTCCGCGGCATGCGCCATGATGACGCTGTAGCGCGGTTAGAGAGACGGAGAAAGCAGTGCTTACCAAACGCGTGATTCCCTGCATGGACGTTAAAGACGGCCGTGTTGTTAAAGGCGTCAACTTTGTGAACCTGCGTGACGCAGGCGACCCCATCGAGCTTGCCCAGCGCTATGACGAGCAGAAAGCCGATGAGGTTGTGTTCCTTGACATCACCGCAACCAGCGATGATCGCAAGACCACGGTTGATTTGGCAAGTCGCGCATCAGAGCAGCTGCGTTTGCCGTACTGCGTGGGCGGTGGTTTTCGCAGCGTTGCCGATATCAGGCGCATGATAGCTGCCGGTGCCGACAAGGTGTCGGTGAACTCTGCGGCTGTAAAAGACCCTTCGCTTATCACGCAGGCAGCTGCCGCTTTTGGCACCCAGGCTATTATTTGCGCCATCGACGCGAAGCAGCGTGCCGACAACCCCAACAAGTGGGAAGTGTACGTTGCGGGCGGTCGCACGGCAACAGGCATAGATGCCGTTGAATGGGCGGCCGAAGCTGCGCGACGCGGAGCGGGCGAAATATTGCTTACCAGCATGGATCGCGATGGCAGCCGTGATGGATTCGACTGTGCGTTAACGCGTGCCGTTTCGCGGGCGGTGAGCATTCCGGTTATCGCTTCGGGCGGCGTTGGAAAGCTCGAGCATTTCGCTGAGGGCATCATCGAAGGCGAAGCCGATGCGGTGCTTGCTGCAAGCGTGTTCCATTTCGGCGAGCTGACGGTGCGCCAAGTTAAAGAATATATGCGCTCGCAGGGTATCCCGGTGCGCTTGTAGACAACGTTTGCCCTGCTTGGCGGGGTTGTGTGTAACAAGGAGAAAACGATGATGGAGCGCGGTTTTACGGCGTTGGAAGCCCATGATTTCGATTCTGTTGAGTTGAAATACAACGACCAAGGGCTTATTCCGTGCATCGTTCAGGATGCCGCAAGCGGGGAAGTGCTGATGATGGCATGGATGAACGCGCAAACGGTGCGCATGACGCTTGAGCAGAAGACCACCTGGTTCTACAGCCGCAGCCGTCAAGAGCTTTGGCACAAGGGCGAGACCAGCGGAAATACGCAAGAGCTCGTTGAGCTGCTTTACGATTGCGACGGCGATACGCTGCTTGCACGCGTGAACGCAGCGGGTCCTGCATGCCACACGGGCAATCGCTCCTGCTTCTACCGCCGGTTCGCATAGAAGGGTGCTCGTCAAAGCGTGAGGCTCTTTCAGCTTGTCCTCGCTGCGCTGCGGAATCGCTGAAAGAGCCTCACGCTTTGACTCTCGCTTCGCTGCGGAATGGCTGAAACACTCGCGGCATCTCGTCAAGTGCGCGAAGCCGAAAGTAGCAAGTGCGAATCGAGCTTGCCGTTTTGGCTACCGATGATGGAAAAAAAGACGCGCGGTGTAACATACATGGAGCCGAATCTGACAAAGATGCGCGCGAATAGCGCTATTGCTGAAATGGGCATTCCCTCTGAGCAGGGCAAACGAAAAAGGCGTTGTCGAAGCTTTCTAAAATGCTTCGGCGGTTCGTTACATTGCGCGTATTTTTTGCCATTCAGAGGATTTCGCGCGTCTGGCAAGACGCCGCGGACATTTCAGCCGCTCTCGTATCTTCTCGACGTCCTTTGCTCAATGAAGATCAGTGCTAGTGGGTGATGGTTTCCAGAAATGCCCTCAGTTCTTCGGCGATGCGCTTTGGTTCATGGTGGTGAACGTAATGCCCGCAATTGAGCTCGATAACGGTGGCATTTGGAAGATCGTCGGCGTAGCGATGCTGCAGCTCAACCCAGTTCTTGGCGTGAACTTCACGTCCGTTGGACGTGAAGAGCAACAGAGGTAGCTGCGGTTTATCTGCGGCGCTTATGCTTGCGCAAGCTTCGGGCACCGCGCGTCCCTCATTGACGATGGTTTTGTTTATGGCGATTCTGCTTGCCAATGCGCGGTAAATCCGTTTTTCGTCGCTGGATAAGCCTTTTGGCGCCGTGGCGTCATTGTAGACGAGGCGAATTGCGCCGGTGAGCTTGGCAAGGGCGGCCGCTTGTGCGAGTCGCTGCGGCCCTGCGAAATCAAAATCGGCATATGATGTGGGTAATGCCATATCAAGTCCCACGATAGCCTCAACTTCATGCGGGTATTTTTGCGCCCAAAGAAGGGCTTCCAAGCCTGACATAGAATGGGGGCACAGCACATAAGGCCCTTCCAGTGAGAGCTTTGAAAGCGCTTCTTTGTCCTGTCGCAGGATCGTCTCAAACGAGCGTTCAGTGTCAACGATGTCGCTGAAGCCGTAGCCGAATTTTTCGATGACGACGATTTTGAATTCGTCAGAAAGCAGGCTGTAGAGCCCCTTGAAGTCCAAGATGGGCGAAATGGTACCGCTCCCAGATAGAAACACCAGAGTGCGCTCGCCTTCGCCTTGCGAGTAAACGCACATGCGGTGTCCGTCGACTTCGACCAGGGTACCCAAAGGCTGCTCAAGCAGCTCCGATTCCTTTGCAAGCATGAGTTTGTTGCGCGCAGCAGCCGAAAAAAGCGACGCAAGCGCAGCCGATGCGCCAATCAGGGCAAATCGTGCACCATTGAATGTGCGCATTGCACGTGCTCCTTTGCGGGTGGCTCGGTTCTCGCGTGTCCGTTTGCAAACGCCGCAGCACGAACACTTCGCTCCAGAGTATAAGCATTTCTCCTTGCCCCAGTAATCGATATCGCGACAATGGCGAAGGCGATTCTAATGTGAAGGATGCCTGATTGGGAAAGCGCCGAGGCCATTCCGCGATAGGCGAGAGCGGCAAATTGAAGACGCTGCTGTAATTCCGTTCAGTAGGCGAGTTGCAACGATTTCGCAACGTTCCCGAGCCTCGGGACGGAGGCGTTGCGACAATTCCGCAACGTGCTCGAACTTCTTGCTGGAAGAGTTGTGGCGATTCCGCAGCGCAGCGAGGACAAGCCACAACTCTTCCAGCGAGGAGTATGCGCGCAGCGAGGACAAGTCGCAAGTCGCTCATCAGACGATGATTGCGCGCAGCGAGGACAAGCCACAACTCTTCCAGCGAGGAGTATGCGCGTAGCGAGGACAAGCCACAGCAACGTCCGAATTCGCCTTTCTTTTAGCAGTTTGTAACTTGCACCTTTTTTCTCCTTGCGCAGATGGGTTGGTTGTTTTACTATGTCCGCAGTTCCTTTTAATTTTCCCAAATCCACAACACAAATGAGGATTCGTGTGCCTTGCCGTACGTGCGCAAGGCGGGTTTCAAGGATGGCTTCTGTCCTACGGCCAGGTTCCCTTCGGTTCAGTGCGGGCAATCCCATCTTTTCACAAGGTACTAAGCCGCATGGTGTTCGGCTTGTTATGCAATAGTTCCATCCCTAAGGAGGAAGCGTGAAATTCTTTCTAGACACCGCAGATCTAAACGAAATTGAAGAGGCCGCTAGTTGGGGTGCCCTTGCCGGCGTAACCACCAACCCGTCGCTGTATGCGCGTATCGGCGGAAAGCTGGAGGATTTCCACAGCCATATGAAGCGCATTTGCGACATCGTAGGCCCCGACTGCCCGGTGTCTGCTGAGTCGGTCGCCATGACGCGCGACGAGATTATTCGCGACGGTCGCGAGCTTGCCGCCATTGCGCCCAACATTGTCGTGAAGGTCCCCACCATGGTTGAAGGCCTTGCCGCAACGCGCACCCTTGCAAACGAGGGCATCCGCGTGAACATGACGCTGTGCTTCAGCGTGCCGCAGGCCGTGTTGGCAGCACGCGCAGGCGCTCGCTACATCAGCCCCTTCATCGGCCGCTTCGACGATATTTCCGAGGACGGCCTCGATCAGGTTGCCAACATCGTTACGGCAATCAACAACTACGATTTCACCGACAGCACGGTTAACGGCGAGCAAATCGAGATCATTGCGGCTTCGGTGCGCAGCGCCAACCATGTGACGCAATGCGCTTTAATGGGCGCAGATATCGCCACCGTTCCCTTTGGAGTGCTCAAGAAGATGGTTCAGCATCCGCTGACCGACCGCGGACTTAAATCCTTCATGAAGGACTGGGAGAAAGTGCAAAACGCATGAGTGATGAAACCCAAGCGGAGCAAGTAAGCGAAGAGGCTCCCAAGCCGCGCCGCACGCGCAAAACCGCTTCAACGGCGAAGGCCAAAAAGACG
>JAZQAV010000138.1:0-4241 GCA_045545435.1 Eggerthellaceae bacterium
GCAGGCGGCAGAAGAGCCATTTCCGTTGAAGGCTCCAACGACCCTGATTTTAATACTTATGAGGTGCTCGGTAATCTGGAAGATGGTGACCAAGACGAACTTTTCCCTGATAACGGTTGCTTACCGTAAACGGTAACGGCAAGGCTTACCGTCGCGCGACTCTCATTGTTCACCCTGATCACCATCTTGCCAAAGCGTGGTTATGCTGTCTTGTGCGTATGTGCCGGCCTCGTCCTGGGCACGTTTCTGATTGTTGGAGAATGCTTCGATAATAGCAAGCGATTCACGCAAAAGGCGGTCTTCATCTGCATCGTCGGCATTAAGCCATACCACGCGCTTGTCCTTTCGAAACCAGGTCCGTTGACGCTTTGCATACCGATGCGTTGCGGTTTTGATCTGCTCAATGGCTTCTTCGAGCGTGATGGTGCCCTCAAGGGCGGAAACAATCTCTTTGTAGCCTATTGCTTGGTTTGCGGTGAGTGCCTGTTTGAGCCCTCGTCCAAGGAGCTTTTGCACCTCTTCCACCAGGCCATCTTCAACCATGTTGTCAACACGCTCGTCAATACGTTTGCGCAGAAGCGCCGGATTCACGTTCAGGCCGATCCAAACCGAATCGTACAAAGGGGCAATGTGCGCAAGCTTCTCCTTTTGTTGCGCATAGGTTGTTCCCTCTTCCAGCAGCTCAAAAGCGCGCACCACGCGTTTGACATCGTTTTCGGGTATGATATCGGCGCTTTCGCTATCACGCTCTCGCAGAAGCTCCCAGAGTGCGTGAGCGCCCGATTCGTTGGCAATTGCGAGGTATTTTTCGCGTACAGGATTGTTTTCCTGCTCGCCCTTTGGGAAACGGTAATCATCGATGGCGGCGCGAACGTAAAAACCGGTTCCACCGCACAAGATAACGCGTGCGTTGCGCTGGTCGACGTCATTGAAGCACGCTCGTGCGTATTCCTGAAAAAGCGCAGCAGAAAAGGGCTCTCCCGGTTCTGCGATGTCAAGACCGTAATGGGGAACAAGTCTGTTGCGCGGGGTAACTTTGCCCGTTCCAATATCCATGCCGCGATATATCTGCATAGAATCGGCGCTCACCACTTCCCCACCCAATGCCAGTGCAATGCGTTGGGCCAGTGACGACTTACCCGATGCAGTTGGCCCTACCACGCAAATAACGGGCTTCGAAAGCAGGTTATTGTGGCTGTATGGCGCATCTTGGGGCATTGGTGGCAAACTCGCTAACGCACGTTCGCAAGAGAGAGCGTTCCCTTGAGATACCACGTTTTGGCTTCGTCGATGTGCACCGTTTGCACGGTTCCGATGAGCTTAGTGATGTCGATGTCACCAGGAAGAGGTGCATGAACCGTTTGATTCTTTGGGCTTTTACCCACAATAAGTGATTCATCGCGCTTTGAAAGGCCTTCGATAAGAACGGCGACATCGCGTCCTGTTTCAATTTGGTTGGCCTTGTACGCTTGCTCTTGAACAAGATCTACCAAGCGGTCGAAACGCTGCTGAATTACCTCGCGCGGCGTGTTGTCGACCATGCGCGCAGCAGGTGTTCCTTCTCGCTTCGAATAGATGAAGGTGAACACCTGGTGGTAGCCCACCTTCTTGACAAGCTCGTAGGTTGCTTCGAAATCTTCCTCGGTTTCACCGGGAAATCCAACGATAATATCAGTTGACAGTGCGATTTCCGGATTGACGGCACGCAGCTTCTCGACGAGCTCTAAGTAGTGCTCGGCGTCGTATTTGCGATTCATAGCGGCAAGGATGCGCGATGAGCCCGATTGGGCGGGCAAATGAAGCGCGGGCATGAGGGCTTCAACGGTACCGAATTTAGAAATGACCTCGTCGGTAAGATCCTTCGGGTGGCTTGTTGCAAAGCGCAATCGTTCGATCCCGGTGGCTGCCACTTCGTCTATGACCTGCGCAAAACGCGGCGAACCGTACAGGTCGCGGCCGTAGGAGTTAACGTTTTGACCCAGCAGGGTTATTTCTTTCACGCCTTGGTCAACATAGCGCTTTGCCTCTGAAACGATATCTTCGAGCGGGCGCGATTTCTCTCTTCCGCGGACATAGGGAACGATGCAATAGGTGCAAAAATTATCGCATCCGATGGCAATGGGAAGCCATGCTGCCCAGGAATGCTCGCGCGTTGTGGGAAGAGCGCTCGAAAAATCGTTGGAAGCTTCAAGGATTTCTACGTGCTGCTTGCCATCTTCTATAGCTTTTTGGATAAGACCGGGAAGGGCAGATAGATTATGGGTTCCAAACACCACATCAAGGTGTGGAAGCTCTTCCGTGAGCTTCGAACCATCGCGTTGGCCTATGCATCCCCCCACGGCAACAATTCGTTTGCGAAGCGGGCTGTTCGAGCGAAGCGGTACGTTTTTAAGGGAAGCGACCTGGCCGTACAGGCGGACGTCTGCGGCTTCGCGCACACAGCACGTCATGAAAACGATGACATCTGCCTCTTCGATGGTGTCAACGGCAAGCGCGCCCAGGCTCTCGAACATGCCGAAAACACGCTCGGAGTCGTGCTTGTTCATTTGGCAGCCGAATGTGTGAACGCAAAACCTGATGTCCATCAGGGGTGCGGCAATCGTATTCACAGGGAGTCCTTGCTACGAGAACTGGGGAATGTCGATATCTTCAACCGGCACGCCGTGCAGGTAATGCGCCTCTATTGAGAAGTGGATGGCCGTGCGGTACTCGCCATCGATAATGATGTCGGCGAATGAGGGCACGCAGGCAATTTCAATACCAACCGGTGACAAAAAACCACGTGAAATAGCGATAGCTTTAACGGCTTGATTAACTGCGCCAGCTCCAACCGCCTGCATTTCGACGCCCACGCCGTCTTTGATCATGCCCGCTATGGCTCCGGCAACCGATGCGGGAGACGATTTGGAAGATACTTTCAAGCAGCTTGCTTGCGAGGGATCGTCTATTAGCATGTGATTCCTTTTGATATTGCGTTTGGAAAGTATTCGTTACTTCGTTTTATGCACAGTGAAGAATTTTACCCAAAGTAGCACATTCGTTCAATAGCGAGGCCTTAAAGACGCAGTTCACACATCGTCTGCACCGATGCACGAGCGCAAAACGTGAAACATGAAACGCGCTGTGAGACATAAAGGACAAATCGCGGCTATTCGCTATCTATAAGGGGAATGCTTACTTTCAGCACCCCGTTTGACACCGACGAGGTTGCGTTAATGTCTGCTTTCAAATAATACTTATCGGCAAGTTCTTGATAGCAGGAGACCACGGCCTGTTCAAACGCTTCTTTGTCGCTTGGTGAAATGCGAACGCCGCTCGCGTGAGCAGGTTTTTTCGAGCGCTTGGTGTTCTTTGGCGTGCCCTGAGACGACGCACTGAGCTCGTCGCGTTCGTGTGAGAGCGTAATGTTGCTTATCAGGGTAGCCAGTGGTTCGATTTCCCCGTCCATAATGCGCCGCGCCGATCGGTCGCTCATGGAAAGGCCCATTTCATTTGCAATGGAGGCAAACTCTTCGGGATCGGATGCAATACCCAGGCGCTTTGTGAGGGGCAGTTTTGATGGATCGGTGGTAAATGCCCGATCGAGTGCCGAAAGAGCATTACAGGCCCCTGCGTGCAGCGTCGCGGCAATTTCGGTGGGAGAACCCAGGTACACAGCGCACTCCGCACGCGTTTCAAGGGCGAATTCGATAGCGGTTCGCACGATGTTCTTAGGGCCGCGCAGCAACACCGTTCCCTCATCATTGACGATGAACGTGGGAAACGTTGATTGGTCGCGCTTTTCCCGCAACTTGTTCAAGTTGGTTTCAACGTGCAGCGCGCATCCGAAATTAACAGCCGACGACGCAATGAATGCCTTATCGGCGTTTACGGATATGGAATACAGTGCCATGCCGCGGCCATGGTAGCCCCATTTGTCCTCGTGAGAGGTGTCGAGCTTGGAGGTAACGCGCGGTTCGAACACCGCTTGATGCTTTGAGGGCGGAATGCCTTCCCCATCGTCGATTACCGTGATGCTTCTAGTAGTGCCCTCGCGTGAGATGGCAATAAAGATGCTGTGCGCATGCGCGTCGCGGGAGTTTCGCAGCAGCTCCAAGACAATGTCTTCGCTGCATCTGATGTCTTGTACCGCTTGCCGCCTCTCGGCTTCTGAGGTTTGAAGACGAACAAAGCCATCTCCGAGGTCTTGTTCGACACGGAGATGGCTTTTACCAGATACGCTTTCGACAAATTCTGAGAGC
>JAZQAV010000139.1:0-3013 GCA_045545435.1 Eggerthellaceae bacterium
CCGACTGCGCAACAAGGGCGGCTAGGAAAACGGCTTTCGAAGGCAGCACGACGCGATCGACCTTGCGCACCATGGCGTACACGCCCAACGTGGCCGACAGCACATACAGCGTAATGCTTGCGATCGTCAATACGAAAGGAACCATGCTCAAAAACCCTCTGCATCCTCGAAGATCTTCCGATGGTAGCAGATTACCTGCAATTTGGCGTGGCGGTTATCGCCCGTTCGGGCCAAAACGCATTGCTGCTCTCGCCCCGATCTTGCTCATTCGGAAAGGAGTGCCCGAAATCCCCCCGACCCCTTTCGGGCACGCGCAGGCAACTATCGGCTGCGTAAAACGCCCGTCTCGAAACCGTACGAAACCAACGCGGCACGATTGGCCTTGCGCGATTTGGCGATCATGTTAGCCAGGTGGCTTTTCACCGTCTGCTCGGAAAGCGAAAGCCGCGAGGCAATTTCCTTATTGGAAAGACCGCACGCGATGAAGTACAGAATATGCTGCTCGCGCAACGTCAACGGGCTCTGCCCGTCTATGACCAAAATCACGAAGCCTCCCCCGCAAGCGTTTGCTGGATGATGCTATCGATCATATCAGAAGTAAGCGAACCGCTCACGTAACCAAACACATTGCCGGCAGCATCGATCATAAACGTGGTGGGGAAAGCCGAAATGCCATAGGCGGAAAACAGCGCGCCGTCCTCGTCCATGAGAACCGGATAGCCAATGCCACGCTCATCAATGAAGGCAAGCTGCTCCTCGACGGGAACGTCGGAATTGCCCGGCGCCTCAGGAGTACGCGGGTTCACCACCCCGACAATGGCCACCTCGCCCTCGTTTTCTCCGTACTTAAGGTAAGCATCCTGAATATGGGGTATTTCCTGCTGACACGGCCCGCACCACGTAGCGTAGAAATTAAGGAAGATCACCTTGCCGCGATAGTCGGCAAGCGAAAGCGACGCGCCGTGCTGATCGGTTAGCTTGAGGTCGGAAAGCGGCGCCGGAATGGCGTTTTCTTCGGACTCGTCTTCATCGGAAGGCTCCGCAGAGTTCGGCTCGTTCGCACCCGCACTGCCATCCTCATCCTGAACAGCGCCATCGGATTCGCCCGGCAAAGCTTCCTCGGAAGCGGTGTCGTCATCAGCCTGCTGCACGACGGCAGAATCGGCCACGCCGAAACTCGAAAGATAGCTGGTCACTCCGTTCATCCACCCGGTCATCGTCATAACGCCCATGACCACAAGCAGCACGCCGCCAACTTTAACCGTGTAGCGCACCACGTTGTTGTGGTTGCGGAAAAACGTAAGCACAGCCTGCGTGAACAGGCCCACAGCCAAAAACGGCAGCACAAAACCCAGCGTATACACGCCCACGAGCGCAAAGCCCGTAACCGCCGACGCACTCGAGCTGGCCATAAGCAGCACGCTGGCCAGCACGGGACCGACGCACGGCGTCCACGCAAAGCTGAACGTAAAGCCCAACACAAGGGCCACCAAAGGATTCATGGCCACTCGATCCAACCTAAAGGGGAGGCGCCTTTCACGCTCAACAAGCAGACTCTGCCCAAAAACACCCAGCATATACAGGCCAAACACCACCATGATGATGCCGGAAACCATGGCGAACGCACGTTGGTTGCTTGAGAAGAAACTTCCCAACGCCGTGAAGCCAAGCGTCAGGACGAAAAAGGCGAAACTGATGCCCAGCACGAAGAACAACGTGTTGACCAGCACCGTCTTCCGCGGATACTCGACAGAACCGTCTTCGCGAAAGCGCAGGGCCCCTCCTGCGAGGTAACCAAGATATAGGGGTACAAGCGGCAACACGCATGGCGAGAAAAAGCTCAAAAGACCCTGAACGAATACCGTCAACGCAGAAACCGTCGTCGCAACGTCAAGCCCCATGTGATCACCTCGCCATCACGCATTAAATGATACTTGTTTTGTACCATATTCTATCAGAAGATCCGCGCATGGCAGTCTCCAAGTTCCGCGATGCCGGAATCCGCTCCCAAAAGGACTTTCCCGTTATGCTGGAGAGCCCGGGGCACTGCTAGGAAGCGCTCTCGCGCACTTCCTCGACTTGGTCCTGCGAGATAGTGGGAATGCGAAACACCATGAGCCATAACAAGAACAGGGCGACGCAGCCCAGAATGACCCAAACATGCACCATCTGCACGGCGATGGCGCTTATCAACATGACCGTATAGGAAACGGCAAGGATGCGCACCTTCGTGGCAACGGGAATGCCGCCCGCCTCTTTGAACGCAGCCACGTACTTTTGGTAAATCGTCGTCGAGCGAATCCACGCATGCAAACGTGGCGAATAACGTGCGAACAAAAACGTCGCCAGCAACAGCAGCGGCGTAGTGGGAAGAACGGGAACGAACACGCCAATGCAGCCAGCGGCAAAGCACACCCAGGCAAATCCCAGCATTATGTAACGAACAACAGAGTTCATTCTCTCTCCTCAACGAGCCAGCGAGCCGAATTTGGCGATCCTCCGACTCGTAGGTTGGCGCTAGTAAGTTAGCGACACAAGTTCATTGACCCATCGGGCCACATTCGGTAGCGCGGGGCTGGGCGGAATGCTCACAAAGCGAGTTCCGCACGAGCCGGACAGCCCAGTGGGCTGTTCGCGCGAGCTCAGGACTGTCTGAGCGACTGAGCGTTTCGCCCAGCCTCGCGCGATCAGGTCAGGCTATTTCCCCGCCTTGGCCTGCAGATCGGCAACCTGCTCCTCGAGCAGCACGATCTGCTTCTGCGCCTTCTGCGTACCGCGCATGATGATGATCACGTACACCAGAAGCGCCACCCAAATGAGCGCGTAAGCCGCAATGACATACGGCGCCGACGGAATGATGGTGCTATAAATCTCAGCAAGAATAGGATTCATGGTTTTCCTCTCTATCGTGAAACAGGTTTATCAACTCATCGACCCGAAACGCAGTAGCGCGGGGCTGGTCGGAATGCTCACAAAGCGAGTTCCGCACGAGCCGGACAGCCCAGTGGGCTGT
>JAZQAV010000140.1:0-24404 GCA_045545435.1 Eggerthellaceae bacterium
CTGGTTTGGGTTTGGTAATTTCTGAAACAACATTGGTGTCAAGAACGTACTTCACGTGAACCCCCTACAGCGGAAGCCCGCGCGCTGGATGTCGCTCTGGCAACTCAAAATCGAAGCCGCCCACATCGGCCGCAGAGCGCAATAACTCAACGACGCTCTTCTTTTGTTCTTGCTGCAGCTCCTTTTGCAGAATGCTCAGAGCCTCTGAGCTTTGAGAACGTCCATTTTTTGCAGCTCGAACAGCGAGCGCCCGCTTAGTTTCGTCGGGTATATCACGAACAAGCAAATCAGCCATGGTCCACCTCGCTCTAAGCGCTCATACATTCATTTGATATCAATTATATCATTGATATCGCCTATGCAGAAGAAAATGCGCGGCTCAAGTGCTTTAGGAGCGCACATCAAAAGAGGGACCCTTGCGAGTCCCTCCAGTCATGCACTATGCAGTAGGCCAAGATTAACGCTCGAGACGCTGCTTCTTCATGGCCTCCTGAAGCTCTTCGGGCTTCACGACCAACACGTCACACTCCATGTTGCGGATAAGGAACGTGGAGACGCTGCCCACGAAGGCATACTTGATGTTGGAGAGGCCACGAGCGCCGCAAATTACCAAATCGGGCTCAAACGGATCGATAAGGCGCTCGGCAAGCGTATCGTTGATGCGACCAGCGCGAACTTCCAGACGCACGTTCTTGATCTTTTCGCTGGTACGCGCCTGCTCAAGCAGTTCGCCGAGTTCTTCTTCGATGCGAGCACGGCCGTCGTCGCACAAAGCGGCAAAATCGATGCCATTTGCCTCGTAGGGCACCGAATCAATAACGTGACCCAACAAGAGTTCGGCTTCGTTGTCCTCTGCGATAGAAATTGCGCGCATGAGAACGGCTTCCTGCGTGGAACCACCGTCAAGAGCTGCGAAAACGCGTTCATAGCGAGCCATAATCAAGGCCTCCTCATCATCGTGTTCTAAACCACGCGCCGCGTTATTGGCACGACGTGAAATCTACTGATATTGTAACGCACCTTTGCAGAAACGGCACAATAGTTTGCAGCACTGAAAGATTTTGTTAGGGCGCGCGGACGTTTTACCCAAGCGCAGCGAACGTTTCGTCCAGCACGGCTGGCGTTTACCCAAACACACGCACCTGTTAAAGCGCAGGCCGTGCTCCATTCAAGCACAGAATACGTTTTGCCTACCACTTCTCTACCAACAAAGCTGTGCACAGAACACGCCGCAATCCCTTGGAGACCCCAAATAGCACTTCCCAACAGCAGCGCACCTTCTCGACAACAGCGCACTTTCCAGCAAAATCGCACGTTCCGGTCAAACGCGCATTTTAACCGCGCACAGCTACATTGAGTTATAGTAAGCTAACTACAGAGTCGGCCTCCACCAGAAGGCAAGCAAACGCGCACGATGAAGCGGTCGATCCGTGCAAACAACGGCGCACCCTATCTGAAGAAGGTCCTATGAACGTCCAGGAATTCGGAAGAGAGAACAAACGAGCTATTGTCCTTATTCACCCATCGTTGGTGACCTGGGATTACTTCGAGCGCGTTTGGCCACTTTTGGAAAACGATTACCACGTGGTGGTTCCGGTGCTACCTGGCTACGACCTTTCGAATGACTCCGATTTTATTTCGGTCGAGCGGCATGCCGAAGAGATAGCCAACTGGCTGCTTGAACAGGGCATTGCGAATGTCCATGTTTTATATGGGTGTTCCATGGGCGGAAGTATCGCGCTGCGCATGGCCGTTGACGGCAAGCTGCCAATCGAACATGTCGTAATGGACGGCGGGATTACGCCCTACCAGTTGCCCTATATCGCGACGCGTTTTATTGCGCTGCGCGATTTTCTCATGATGGTGCTTGGCAAATGGGGCGGCGAGCGGCTGATGGCGAAGGCGTTCAGCTCTTCGGAATACTCGGATGACGACTACGCGTATATCGCGAATGTGATGAGGCATTGCTCGTACAAAACCCTCTGGAACACATTCGATTCGTGCAACAACTATCGCATGCCCAAAGAGCCGCTGCATCTGGCGGCCGACATGCATTACTGGTATACGGAGAAGGAACGCAAAGCGCGGGATTGGGACATCAAGTACATGCGGAAGATCGTTCCGCAAACCCGCTTCAAAGCGTTCAAAGGGGCGGATCATGGAGAGCTAGCTTTCTTCGCCCCCGAACGATTTGCAGAAGAGATTCGCGCGCTGGGCGAAGTCTCGACGCCTTCACAGCACGGCTAAGAGTTGCCGAGCGCCGTGACGAGATGACATTTCAACGATTCCGCAGCACGCATAGGTAGAGCCCCGGTATTCATTTTGGCGACTATGCAACGCATGAGCAGAGCCACAGTAAGAATTTGGCAGCTCCACAGCACGGCAAAAACAGCGCGTGGCGGATGATGGAAACGATGCAGCGATTCCGTAACGCGCGCAAAGAGATGCCGTGAACGTTTCAGCGATTCCGCAGCGAAGCGAGGACAAGCTGAAACGTTCACGGCATCTCGTCAAGTGCGCGAAGCGTAAGGTCGCCCTACACCACGGGACAATGCAGCATGCACACATCCCCCATGGGCTCAATCTGAGTTTCTTCGTCAAGCGCGGTCGCAAGCACCTGCATGCGGCGCTCAACGTCTTCGATGATGCGGCTGCATTCCTTCAGCTCATCATGGGAGTCCAAGCCGGCTACGTTGCCAATGGCCTTGTACTTCAAGTCGTGCTCAAGGCTTGCCCAAAAGTCCATGGCAATCGTGCGGATTTGCACTTCAACCGGAATCATCTGCTTTGAATCCAAGAAGTACACCGGAATGCACACAATAACATGCAAGCTGCGATACCCGTTGGGCTTGGGATGTGCGATGTAGTCCTTTACTTCAATAATCGCTAAGTCGTCCTGTTGTTTTAGCAGGTCAACCATGCGATAAACATCCTGAATGTACGACGTGATAATTCGGATGCCCGCAACGTCCATCATGTACTTCTCAACGTTTTCGATGGTGGGCTCGTAACCGTAGCGAATGATCTTCTCGTACATGCTGCTGGCCGACTTCAAACGCGACTCAATATGATGAATGGGGTTGCGGCTGCTACGCACCTGCAAGTCTTTGTCGATGATCTCGAAGCGGACCTTCATCTCGCTCATTGCGGCATCGTATTTGCGAATATGGGAAACCGCTGCACGGGCGAATTCGTCATAGGGATACTGCTTCTCAATTTCGGCCACGTTTTGGCGCGTATTAAGACCAAGTTCACGTTCGTTTTGCTTGGCAACCGATTTTACCGACATCGCCTAGTTCCCCTTCGTGTTGGCACAGGTATCACCGTTTTGAGCCTGTTTTGCTTGCACCCATAAATCTTCAAGCTGATCGCGCGATATTTCGGACAGCGAATAATCCCCCAACCACGCCGCGCGCTCCATGTGCGCCCAGCGCTCCCTGAACTTCGCGCATGACATGCGAAGCGACGCTTCTGCGTCGATTCCCATTTTGCGCGCAACATTCACTAGCGAGAAGAGCAAGTCGCCAAATTCCATCTGGACAGCGGCAACGCGCGCCTTCGCCTCTTCGTCCGACGCATCAAACGAAGCATCGGCCTCAGCGCTGTCAATAATGCGGCCATCAGCGGTTTTAGGAGCGGCAGCGTAGGCGCTTTCGAGCTCCAGGCGCTCTTCGTTTACCTGCTGCCATACGTCATCCAGCGAATCCCACTCAAATCCCGAGGCAACCGCCTTGCGCGAGATCTTTTGCGCCTGCATAAGCGCGGGAAAAGATGCGGGCACGCCATCCAGCAGGCCTTTCGGTTGCACCTTTGCCGGCGTCTCGTCACCCGAAACGGGAGCGTCGTTGCCCTGCGCACGTGCTGCAGCATCGTTGTTTGCAGCTGCCCCGGCGCCACCCTGGCCAAGCGCATCGGCGTTGTCCTTGGCAGCCTTTTCGGCAAGCTTCACCTGGTCCCACAGATTGAGCACCTCGTTCGCGTTGGCGGCTTTCGCCTCACCGAACACGTGCGGATGGCGGCGAATCATCTTGGCGTTGATGTCGTTGCACACGTCGTCGATGGTGAACTCACCGTTGTCTGTGGCAATTTGGCTTTGCAGAACCACCTGCAAAAGCACGTCGCCCAGCTCTTCGCGAATATGGGGCACGTCATTGGCTTCAAGCGCATCGGCGGCCTCGTACGCTTCTTCTATCATGTTGTGCGCAATGCTTTGATGCGTCTGCGCGCGATCCCACGGACAGCCGTCTTCCGCACGCAAATGCGCAACGGTCTCAACAAATTGTCCGAAGGAGTCAAGGTTTTCGGCCATATACCGTCCGTTTCTCTCATGCCGCTGCAGCGGTATACTTCTTGGCGGAATCTGCACGCGCATCGCATGCAGCAAACTTCCCCATCGCATTGTCGGGCAAAACCGCATCAACTACAAGGAGCACCCATGCCCATCACGAGAATTGACCATCTTGAGGACGCGCGCCTTGACGCGTACGCCCGCCTTACCGATGTGCAGTTGCGCAGCCGCATCGAACCCGAACGTGCTGTGTTCATCGCCGAAACCATAGAGGTCATAAACCGGGCCCTTGACGCGAACCACGCGTTGTTGTCCCTACTTACCGAGGAAAAGTACCTTCCATCGCTTGCGCACACCATCAAACGCATCGAAGATGCCAATCCCAACACGCCCATTTTCGTGCTTGCCCCTGACGAGCTGAAAAAGCTCACGGGGTTCGAGCTCACGCGCGGAGCTCTTGCCGCATTCAGGCGCCCGCCCGAGCGCAGCGTCGCCGACGTATGCCGCGATGCGCATGTGGTTGCCGTGCTGGAAAACATCCGCAACCACACCAACGTGGGCGCCATTTTCAGGTCGGCGGCCGCACTGGGAGCCGATGCCGTGTTGGTGTCCCCCGCTTGCTACGATCCGCTGTACCGCCGTGCCGTGCGCGTTTCCATGGGTACCGTGTTCCAGGTTCCTTGGGCGCGCATTGGAACCAATGTGCACAACTGGGCCGAATCGGGCGTTCCGCTTTTGCATGAACTGGGTTTCACCACGGCTGCAATGGCGCTCTCCGACGATTCCATCTCGCTGCGCGACCCGCGCTTGAAGGCGTGCGACAAACTTGCCCTGGTGTTTGGAACCGAAGGCGATGGACTTGCGCCCGCAACACTTGCGCGCTGCGACTACACCGTGCGCATTCCCATGCAGCACGGTGTGGATTCGCTCAACGTGGCAGCTTCAAGCGCCGTTGCGTTTTGGGAGCTTGCCGCTATTTCGCAATAAGAACCGAGGTGGGTGCGCCGTGGAGCACCTTGTAGCTTACCGAGCCCGCATACTCTTTGCGGCCCGACAAACCGCGGTTGCCGATAACAATAAGGTCGTAGTTGCGCTCCTGCGCAAGCTTGATGATTTCAGCCGCCGGGTTAACGCCCGCCAGGCACAGCTCGTCTGCCTGCTCGGCAACATCGCCAATGTAGCTGAGCGCATCGGAGAGGATCTTCTCGCCATCGGCCTTCATCAGGTCGATGATGTGCTTAAGATCTTGCGACTCCTCGTCCGTCAAACGGGGAATGGGCACCACGTACAGGATGTCAATTTGGGCCTCCGGATTGGTTTCAGCAAGCTGAACCGCCAGATCAAGAGCGCGATTTGAACCTTCAGACCCATCGATGGGAACTAAAATACTCTGAAGTGCCATTGTTCTCCCTTTCTCTTGAAAGCCAGCAATAATGCCAAGTAAGACCGTGCGCGCAAGTTGTCGGCTCTGCGCATTTCGCTGTTTCGCGCAAGGCGCCGACTTTGCGTATTTCGCTGCTAGTGTTCTTGAATCGCAGAGAACACCTTCAAGTTGGGGTCGGTTTTCTCTGCAATGGTGGAACGTGAATCCAAATAAGCAAGTTCGATCAAAAAGCCCATGCCTATCACTTTCGCACCCGTCTGCTGAACGAGGTTGTACTGTGCGATTGCCGTGCCGCCCGTGGCCAAAAGATCGTCCACGATCAACACCACGTCGTCTTTGGTGAAGGCATCTTTGTGCACCTGCAGCGCGTCAACGCCGTATTCAAGCGTGTAACCCTGCGTATACGTATCGCGCGGCAATTTGCCGGGCTTGCGCGCAGGAACAAAGCCAGCATGGAGCCTGTAGGCCACCGGAGCACCAATCATAAAGCCGCGCGCCTCAGCGCCCAGCACCTTGGTAACGCCCATGCCCGCGAACGCTTCCGCAATGCTGTCAACGGCCGCGGCATAAGCGTCCGCATCGCTGAGCAACGTGGTAATGTCCACGAAGATAATACCCTCGGAAGGATAGTCGGGGATTCTGGTGAGATAGCTACCAAGATCGAGTGATGTCATACAGGCCTTCTTCCAGCACATACGGTTTTGCAACTGTCTTGATTGTACCGCAACTGACACATATGCGACGCAAAACGCTCCCCGCGCGAAAGCAAAAGCCGCATCCTTAAGCTGCGGCTCACAACATGAACCTCAGGTAAGAATGCGGCTTATCAACTATTCGTTGGCGTTTTGGCGGCTGCCCGAACGCAGGCAAATGCTACATGAGCTTGCAGATATCCTCGGCAAAGGCAGCGGGGTTTTCGATGGGCATGCCCTCCATCAGCAGTGCCTGGTTGTACAGAAGCGAGGTGTACAAGCGCAGCTTCTCGCGATCCTCATCAGCTTTAGCAGCCTGCAACTTCTCGAAAACGGGATGCTTGGCATTAAGCTGCAGCACACGGGTAGCACGCGCCATCTCGCCCGTGGGCGACTGAGAAAGCACACGCTCCATCTCAAGGGACAGCATGCCAGCGGCCGCAAGAGCAGCGGGAACGTCAGTAAGCGCAGGAGACACGCACACCTCTGCCACTTGCCCGTCCAGAAGCTCTTTCATGTCGGCGAACAGCGACTCGTTTTCCTTGGTGGCGTCTTCGGCCTGTTTCTTCTCTTCTTCGCTGGCGATATCAAGGTCGGCAGAAGCTACGTTCATCAACGCATGGTCTTGGTAGGCGCGCATGGTTTGGAAGCAGAATTCATCGATGTCCTGCGTGCACAGAAGCACATCGTAGCCCTTTGCCAAAACGGTTTTCACCATGGGGATGGCGCCAATTGCATCAAGCGATTCGCCGGCAGCGTAGTAAATGCCCTGCTGTTCGTCGTCCATTTCGGCAACGTACTCGTCAAGCGTGACCTGCTTCTGAAGCTTGGCCGAGTAGAACAGGAACAACGGGGCCAACTCCATCGCCTTTGCTCCGTAAGTGGAGTACACGCCAAACTTCAACGAGCGCCCGAAGTTCTCAAAGAACGTCTCGTAGTCCTCGCGCGCATTATCGCGCATGTTCTCAAGCTCGGACGTGATCTTCTTTTCAACCTTGTTGGCAATGGCGCGCAACTGGCTGTTGCGCTGCAGCGTCTCGCGCGAAATGTTGAGCGTCAGGTCGGAAGAGTCAACAATACCGCGCACGAAGTTGTAATAGTCGGGCAGCAAATCGGCGCACTTGTCCATGATGAGCACATTGGAGCTGTACAGCGCCAAGCCCTTCTCGTAATCGCGGCTGTACAGGTCAAAGGGCGTACGGCCCGGGATGAACAGCAGCGCATCGTAGGTAAGCGCGCCTTCCGCGTGTACCGAAATCACGCGTTGAGGGTTATCCCAATCGTGGAAATTCGACTTGTAGAACTCGTTGTAATCGTCGTCGGAAACCTCGGATTTACGGCGCTTCCAGATGGGAATCATCGAGTTGATGGTGTCAATTTCCTTGTAGTCCTCATACTGCGTTACGTAATCGTCGCCGGCATCTTTGGGCTTGGGAAGCGGACGCGATTTGGTTACTTCCATCTTGATGGGATAGCGCACGTAATTGCTGTACTGCTTGATAAGGTGGGTAAGGGCATGCTCGTCGAGGAAGGCATCGTAGCCTTCTTCGTCGGTGGAATCTTTGAGCGTCAAGATGATGTCGGTGCCCCATTTATCCTTTTCGCCAGGTGCGATAGTGTAGCCGTCTACACCGTTTGACTCCCACACGTTGGCCTCATCGCTGCCATAGGCACGCGAAACCACACGCACATGCTTGGCCACCATAAACGAAGAGTAGAAACCAACGCCAAACTGACCGATGATGTCGGCTGCATCGGTTGACGCAATGTCGTTTTCCTTCTTGAATTCCTGACTTCCCGAATGCGCGATGGTGCCCAAATTCTTTTCAAGCTCCTCGGCGGTCATGCCGATGCCCGTATCGGACACGGTAACCGTACGCGCCTGCTTGTCAAAGGAGACGTTGATTTCCAGGTCTTCCTTCCCTATTTGAATCGAGCTGTCGGTGAGGCTTTTGAAATACAGCTTGTCCACCGCATCCGATGCATTGGAGATGAGCTCGCGCAGGAAGATGGATTTGTTCGTATAAATAGAATTGATCATAAGATCGAGCAGCTTTTTGCTCTCTGTTTTGAATTTGCGCATCGAGTAGATCCTTTCTTATTCACGGCCGGCTGCCCCACCCGCGACTAGCGTCTTATCGATGGTCGGCAAACCAACTCGCGGTTGCCGCCAAGTCGCGCGCGGTTTTAGCAGTCTCGACCTTCAAGTGCTAAATACGAATTGTAGTAAGGCAAAATGTCGTGTCAACGCATCTTTCAGCTGGTTCATGTTTTCGTTAGCGAGATGTTACACAGAGGCAAATCGCCGTTAAGCAAACGTTGTTAATTGAAGCTACGCGCTCTACTTTATTGCGCTAAAATGAAGGTATCTTGGATGCGCACTTTCCTCCTTGAAAGGAAGAGTCATGGCACTGGAAACTACCAACTACCAATGCCCCTCCTGCAACGGCTCGCTGCGCTATGTGGGCGAATCGGGCATGCTCGAATGTGATTTTTGCGGTTCGAAATTCACGGTCGAAGAAGTTGAGCGCTATTTCGCTGAAAAACAGGCAAACGCTGATGCGAAAGCCGCACAAGAAACCGCAAAGGAAGAGAAGAGGCGCGCAGAGCAAGCGGCCGCTTCTGCGCAGGAAGGCACTGCTGGAACAGGCGCCGCTTTCGGAGGCTCAGCGGGCGCGTCAAGCGCGCCAAGCGCAAAGCATGCTGCTGCCGCCGCTGACGCAGACCCCATCCAAACGTATCTCAATCGTTCGAAATGGTCGGCCCAAGAAGCCGAGAACCTTCGTTCGTACACCTGCTCAAGCTGCGGCGCTCAGCTGTTAACCGATCAGAGCACGGCCGTCACCAGCTGCCCCTACTGCGGTAACCCAACCGTGCTCCCCGGACAGCTTACCGACACCATGAAACCCGAGTACGTTATCCCGTTCCGCTTGGACAAAAAGGCGGCGGTAAGCGCGTTGAAGGCGTACTACAACGGCAAGAAGTTCTTGCCCAACGCATTTGCCGATTCCAACCATCTTGAGGAAATTCAGGGTGTTTACGTGCCGTTCTGGCTGTTCACAGCCGATACGCAAGGTGACGGCACCTTTAAGGCAACGCGCACGCAAGCATGGGCCGATTCCAAGAACACCTACGTTAAAACCGACTTTTACAGCGCTCATCGCCTGGGCAAAATGCATTTTGACAAAGTCCCAGTTGACGCGTCGTCCAAAATGCCCGATGCGCACATGGACGCCATCGAGCCGTTCGACTATTCCGAAATGAAACCTTTCTCGTTTGGTTATTTGCCCGGTTACGTCACTGAACGCTACGACCAGGACGCCGACGAGTGCCGCAGCCGCGCGGAAAACCGCATGGGGCAAACAACCGAAGATATGCTGATGTCATCAGTTACTGGATACGAAAGCGTCTCCAAGGAGACCTGCAACGTTTACACCAACTGGGACGAAACCGCGTACGCGCTTCTGCCCGTGTGGATGCTTCACACCAGGTGGAACAACCAAGACTTCCTGTTTGCCATGAACGGCCAAACGGGCAAGCTCATTGGCGATTTGCCCGTTGACAATGGCAAGGTCATCGCGCAATTCCTCATCGTGTTCGCGCCGCTTTTGGTGATTGCGCTCGCCATCGTGTTCGGATTGCTGGGGTGATCGCATGACGAGCATTCACCACAAAACCGTGCACCCGCAAGCTTCTGCGTATGAAACGGCTTACGGCAACCCTACGGCTGTAAGCCAGACCGCCACCTGCGATATGCCGAGTGCGGATGCGGTTGCTTTGTTTGACGACCGCGCGCAGTACGCCCAACGCTCGCTTGCGGCTTTTCTGCTGGCATTGATGGCAGCGGTTGCGTGCGCGCTTGCCATAACCTGTGCGCCCACAACCGCCTTAGCCGACGGCGGCTACATCATTGACCGCTACCACCTCTTCGACAGCAACGAGTACGCAACGCTTGAATCGCAGGCCGAAAAAACCGCGAGCACCTATAACGTGGGCGTCTACTTGCTGGTAGTTGATAACGTAGGCGGTTCTTCTGCGCGCCAATACGCCATCGATTACTACAACGGGAACAACCTGGGACTGGGAAGTAATCGCAGCGGCATTTTGTTCCTGATAGCGGTTAATTCGCGCGATTACGTCACCATTACATACGGGGATGGCATCAACGCCTTCACCGATTACCAAATCGAGCAGATGGAAAAAGCGATTGTGAGCGAGCTGCGCCACGACAACTGGTACGACGCCGCAAAGCGCTACGTTGAAATGGCCGATTCCACACTTGCCTTCCGCGCGGAACACGGTGAGCCGCTTGATTACGACAACGCGCCCACCGACCCCATGACCAAGCTTTTGTTCCTTGCCATCGGCGTGTTGTTTGCCGCACTCATCGCGGGTGGGCGCTGCGCCATGATGTACAGCCAGATGAAAACCGCGCGCGAAGCCACCCAGGCGGGACGCTACCTTGACCAGAACAGCTTCGTTTTGCTTTCGCATGACGATTCGTACGTAACCTCTTCCGTTGTGGCAACGCCGCGCGCATCCTCTTCCAACCGCGGCGGCTTCCGTGGAGGTTCGTCCATCGGCAGCGGAGGATTCGGCGGCTCAGGAGGAGGCAAGTTCTAAAGAAGGTAAAACGCGCAAGCAGCCTTGCGCAGCCACTACGCGAGGCGCAAACCGCGAACGTACGGGGTTAAGCCCGCACGTGGCACGAGGTTCGAAGATCGCGAGGCACGAACAGCGCCTCGCAGCAAGTACAAGCGGCGCGAAGGAGGATGGCCATGAAGGAAGTGAGCGTTGTTTCCCTTGTTTTCGCAATCGCCATTTGCGCGCTTATCGCATGGTTGGTAACCCAGCACGGAATGGCGAAAATGCGCACGGCTCGCGAGAAATCGCGTGCGCGCGACTACTATCAAGACGGGAGCTTCGAGCTTATTGAGCACAGCGATAGGCTCGTCGATTCGAAGACGGAAACAAAACCGAAAGACAACGGAAACCAGAAAGGCGGCGAGGCTCACGCAACATAGCAAAGACCGAGCATCGTGCGCTGGCTCGGTCGCCGAAACCTAACAACAGCGCAGTTCACAAGCGCAGCCGTTGCGCACGAAACGGCACTTAGAGCGCGGCCGCTGCGCATGAAGCGGCACCTTACAGCGCAGCCGTTGCGCACGAAGCGGCACCTCTTATGATTGGAGCAGTTTATGGGACTTATTAAAGCAGTCGTTGGAGCAGCTGGCGGCGCATTGGCCGACTCTTGGCGCGAGTACTTCTACTGCGATGCGCTTGACGAGGATACGCTTGCCGTCAAAGGCCAAAAGCGCACGTCCGCAAAGGGACGCTCGTCCAATGTTCGCGCCGAGGACAACATCATCTCCAACGGCTCGGTGATCGCAGTCGCCGATGGTCAGTGCATGATCATCGTCGAGCAAGGCGAAATTGTTGACGTTTGCGCCGAGCCCGGCGAGTTCACGTACGACCGCTCCACCGAGCCCAGCATCTTCTACGGTAACCTGGGCGACAGCATTGCCGCTACGTTCAACCAAATCGGACGCCGTTTCACCTTTGGTGGCGACACGGGCAAAGACCAGCGCGTCTACTACTTCAACACCAAGGAAATCTACGGCAACAAATACGGAACCACTTCGCCTATCCCCATGCGCATCGTTGATGCCCGCCTTGGCTTCGAGTTCGAGCCAGGTGTACGTATGAACGGCGAGGATTCCTACAAGCTCACCGACCCGCTGCTGTTCTACAAAAACGTATGCGGCAATGTGTCTGAGCCCTACACGCGCGATCGCCTTGAATCGCAAATGCGCAGCGAGCTGCTGATGGCCCTGCAGCCGGCACTTGCACGCATCTCTGAGATGGGCGTGCGTTATTCTGCCATTCCGGCTCACACCAAAGAGCTTGCGGGCATTCTGAACGAGGAGCTTTCTGCCGACTGGTCGCAGCGCCGCGGTATCACGATTGAGTCGTTCGGCATTAACTCCATCACCATGTCCGAAGAGGACGAAGATCGCCTGAAGAACATCCAGATGGCCGCACCGCTCAGCAACTTGAACATGGCTGCCGGCTACACCACCGCAGCTGCTGGCGATGCTATGCGCGACGCCGCCAACAACCCCAACGGCGCCATGAATGCCTTCATGGGCATGGGTATGGCACAAGGCATGGGCGCCGGCGCCGCAGCTCAGATGTTTGCGCAGGGTGGCGGCTACCAGGCTCCTCCTGTTACCGGTGCTGCAGCCGATGGTGGCTATGGTGCCCAACCGTTCGCTGGCTACCAGCCGCAAGGCGCCCCTGTTCCGCCCGCTGGTATGCCGCCGCAGGGAGCCCCTGTACCTCCCGCGGGCATGCCGCCTCAGGGTGCACCCGCGCAGCCTGCACCGCAAGACGACGCGGTCCGTGGCGCCCACGCAGCTCCGCCCGCCGCTGAAGCCGTAGCCGCTGGCGCCGCCGTTGCCGCTGCGCCCGCCGAACCCGCAGCGCCCGCCGCACCCGCTGGCGACGCTTGGGTTTGCCCCACCTGTGGACGCTCGAACACCACCAACTTCTGCAGCGACTGCGGAACCGCTCGTCCCGCCCCTGCAGAGTGGACCTGCCCCGACTGCGGAACCGTAAATAATTCGAAGTTCTGCGGCAACTGCGGACATCCGCGTCCGTAACACGGCAGCCGCGAAAGGTGCAGGCCGCTCAAGACGGCAATAGCGTTTTCACGGGGCGACCGGGTTGACCGGTCGCCCCACTTATATCTGACGCCGCTTATCTGACGCCGCGTTTTGCTATCTGGTATCACTCGCGACCTGGCTCTTTTTGCAAGCCGCCATCGCCTCCTGTAAGCAGGCGTCGCACATGAGCCTAAACCGTCCTACGATCAGGCTTTACGCTCGTGAGCTCGCATTACATCCCCTGCGGGCCTAAAACCCTGCACTCTTCGAGCAGGTGTTCGGTCTGCAAAAATCGCGTTATGTCGAAAATTTCCGCATTTATCGCGTTATGTCGTAGAATTCCCCGCAATAATCACGATATGTCTAACCTAAACTTACGACGCCCGCACTACGCACAACATGACAACGGTCTGACCTGGTACGATGGAAATAGAGCTTCGAAGCTTGGCCGATGAGTGCGCAATTGCGTAAGACATAACGCATTTTTTGCAGCTGCACGACTTCGCAAGTGCGATTTTTGCTGCCGCGCGATATCGCTCACGCAAATTCGACCTCGGCATATGCTAAATAACACCTCTCGGAATATTCCTTGCCGCACGCTTTAGCTGCGCTTGCGCATCGGAATCGGTTTCATATTTGCGTCGCCCGTGGGGGTACAGTTTCGCCTCAAGCTGCGCCACAAGTGCAGCCATCGCGCGCTGTGAGGCAAAAATGTCATTTGTGCAGGTCACAACCTCGTACCCTTCGTAAAGCAGCGCATTTCGCCGGCGAGCATCACGCTGCATCGCCTGCGTCCCTACGTGAAACGCGTCGCTGTCGTACTCGAGCACAAGGCGCTGTTTTGGCCAAACAAAATCACCGACGCAGAACGAGCGGTCGGCCATGCTGCGAGCAACGCTCCCAAGATTGATCCGATAGTTGAGGTACGCGCAAGGCAGGCCTTTGCCCCCGTGCTTGCGTGGCGTGAACAGTAACGAGGCAAGTTCGACCTCGCGCTCCGAAGCCGCCCCTTCAACCACCCAGCGAAGAGCCTGAAGAGCTCGACGCGATCCTTTTCTTCCTTTGGACCGCGCCAAAAACGTATGCAGGCGCTCTTTAGTCGTAAGCGCATAATGCACACCGCCCCTCCCTGAAGGCGAGCCGTGCTTAGACGCTAGATGGTATGTCGAGCAAAGGACCGACCCGCAAACTATGCTTTCCCGAAGGGTCAGAAAACTTGCGATTTCAAGAAAAGCCATCTCTGGCGAAACAACCAGCAGCCCATTCGGCATTTGGCACACCGACCCCAAAGGAAGCGCGCCGTCCCACGTATGAACCCTGCACCTTGGTATAGAACGACGACCAAAACGCCTGTCCAAAAGAATGTCGATCAATCCGTCGGGACCAGCAAGCGAGGCGTCGCTCCCGGCGCTCCGACCGTCAGAGCTAGCAAGCGATGAACGAACATGCGAACCATTGGCGCCGGCCGACGAAGCAGTGAGAAAGCCCTTCTGCATCATCCCGTTGACCAGTGCGCCCGGGTTCTTAAGCTGCAGTTCTTCGCTTTCAACTACGCGATTGAGACGGCAGAAATCAGGATGCGGCGCTAAGCGCGACATCGTCCAATAACGAAATGCAGAGGTATGACTTATCAGCACATTTTCCATGCCTCAATAATCTCAAAGCGTTCTTACCGCCGCCAAACAAATTGTATGCAAGCGCCCTCCAAAAACCCAACAAAGAAGCGCCCGTTGCGGGCGATTCTAGCGAGCGAACGCTAAACGTTGCGCCCGTTGCGGGCAGATCTAGCGAGCGAGCAACTCTGGGAAGCGGCAACTCTAGCGAGCGGGCGCCAAACGTTGCGCCCGGCGCGAGCGGGCAACTCTGGGAAGCGGCAACTCTGGCGAGCGGGCGCCAAGCGCAAAAATTACGCCCAATGCGAGCGAATAAACTCCCACTTGGTATCGCGGCCGCTCACGGCACGCTCAAGCTCGTCATCGGTCATATGGCGGAAGCGCTTTTGACCGCGCAAATACGCTGTCACATCGGAGAACTCTTGCGGATTGCGATTGAGCTTGAAGGCGCCACCAGGAACACCGCTAACCTGCGAGCCTTCGAATTCGGCCAGGTACCACAAACCGCAGTCAACCGCTTCTTTTGCGATGTCGGCCGTCACATCGGTCGCATGGCCCCAACCCGTCGGACAGGGCGCCAGCACATGAAGGAAGCGCGTCCCTTTTACCGACTTGGCGCGCTCAACCTTATTGATGAAATCCTGCAAGTAGCCGATGGAAGCCGTGGCCGCATAGGGAATGTCGTGAGCTGCGACGATCTCGAACATGTTCTTCTTGTTTGTCAGGCACCCCTGCGCCGCCGACCCAACCGGCGTCGTCGTAGTTGAAGCGCCAAAAGGCGTAAGCGAGCTCTTTTGGATGCCCGTGTTCATATACGCTTCGTTGTCGTAGCAAATATACAGCACGTCATCGTTTCGATCGATGGCACCCGAAAGCGCCTGAATGCCAATATCGGCCGTGCCACCGTCGCCAGCAAAGCCCACAACCGTGCAATCATCTGGCTTTATCCCCTGAGCGCGAAGTCCTGCCTCAATGCCGGAAAGCACGCTTGCGGTGGCCGCGAACGGCGTGATGATGGCGTTGTTTGCAAACGAAAGCTGCGGGAAATTGAAACCGACTGCGCTCATGCAACCAGCGGGCAGCGCGCTTATGGCATGGGGCCCCAGCACCTTCAATGCCGCGCGCACCGCCAAAGCGCCGCCGCAACCAGCGCATGCTTTATGGCCGAAGAACAGCTCGTCGTTGGATATGGTGCGTGCGTTAACGGACATCGTCTACCCCCAAGAACGTCACGAACGGGACCTGATCGCCGCCTGCGGCCTGTGAAATGTATCCAACCTGATCGGCGCCTGCGGCCTGCGAATCGCCGGCAACCTGCGCGGCTCCTGCGGCCTGCGAACCACCTACGGCCTGCGCGCCATCAATGGAGCGCCCGTCGGCCGAAGCGTCCGCCACACGCTCAAGCGCGCCGAAAATGCTTGCCACCTGCGCGTGCGAAATGTCGTCGCCGCCCAAACCGCCAACAAAATCACGGGTTGGAACGCACAGCCCGGCGCGCATCAACGCCGAATTCACGTTCGTAAAAACCGTTCCCTCGGCGCCGAACGAAATATCTTTCTCGAGCACTCCGACAGCCTTCAAGGTTCCCGCCGCGCACAGCGCTCCCAGCACCTCGCCAATCTGCTCATAGGGGAACGGGCGCATGTAACGAATGCGCAGCATGCCCACGCGCGCACCCTGTGCGCGCAAGTCGTCCACAACATCGCGCACCAAACCCGCAATGGAGCCCAGTGTCACCACCACATATTCGGCGTCATCCAGACGGTACGGCTCCACCAAACCTGGATATGTTCGCCCGAACACCTGCGCGAATCGCTCCTCAACCTCGGCAATAACCTGCTGGGCGGCAACCATATCGTGGTGCGCGTAATACTTGTAGAAGCGATTGGTGGCAGGCCCCGCGGAATAGCCCATGTTTACGGGCTCATCAAAATCGAACTTGTTCGTCGTGCGATACGGCGGCAAGAATGCATCCGCCTGCGCATCGTCGGGCACATCCACCGTCTCGTAGGTATGCGTGAGGGCAAACCCATCAAGGTTCACCATAAAAGGCGTGCTCACACGCGGATCCTCGGCAATTGCATACGCCATAAGCGTTAAATCCAGCGCCTCTTGATTGTCAAGCGCATACGCCTGAATCCAACCGTGATCCAACAGCGCCAGCGAATCGCGCTGGTCGCCATAGATATTCCACGGAAGCGCCGTCGAACGGTTGGCGTTCATCATAACGATGGGGAAACGGCCGCCCGCTGCGTACGTAAGCACCTCGGCCATGTACAGCAAACCCTGGCTTGACGTGGCCGTAAACGTGCGCGCACCCGTAGCGGAAGCGCCCAATGCGCACGAGAGCGCCGAATGTTCCGACTCAACATGCAGGTACTCGGCCTTAAGCGTACCGTTGGCCACCATTTCGGAAAGCCGCTCGACAACCACCGTTTGCGGCGTAATAGGATAGGCGGAAATCACCTGCGGGCGCGCCAAGCGCACGCCTTCGGCCAATGCCTCATCACCCGAAAGAAAGCGTTTCATTTACGCCTGCACCTCGCTTTCGTTCGCATGTTGTTGCACAGAATCTGCTTCGGTGGCACTGGCGACCGCCGCTTCGGCGATAAGCGCCTCGGGTTCGCCGATCATCGAGATAGCACCGAACTTGCACGCCCTTACGCACATGCCGCAGCCCTTGCAGAAATCGTAATCGATGGCAACACCAACGGGACGTTTTCCCTGCTTAGGTGTTACCTTGAAGATGGCCCCATCCGGACAATACATATAACATTGCAAACAACCGGTGCATTTGCCCTCGTCAACAACGGGGCGGATGTTGCGCCAACCTGCATTCTTGTCAACCAAATGACCCGCGGTAAAACACGTTGAACGCGCGAATTCTGCAGGGTCCAGCTCGTCGTTTCGAAGTGTGGGAATATGCTGCGCCTCACGCTCGGAAAGCGGGTGTGCCGTTAAAGCAGCCGCGAGAGCGGCGGCATCTGCGGCAACCTCGGCAGAATCAGCAGCACCAGCGTTGGCAACGCCAGCCCCGCCGGCCTCGGCGGCAACGCCAGCAGCACCAGCGTTGGCAACGCCAGCCCCGCCAACCTCGACGGCTGCGACCTCGGCGGCAACGTCAGCCCCGCCGGCCTCGGCGGCATTCGCGCCAGCGTTAGTAGCGCCAACAGCTGCTCCGCCCGCAATCGCAGCCGTTACCTCAGCAAACGCAGCATCAACGATGCGCTTGTTGGCATCGTGCAGGCGCTTGTCCATGTAGCCCGCAATGGCGCGTTTTACCTGAGCAATATCAAGCACCCCAAAGGCGGCGAGCGCCCCCAGGAAAACGGTGTTGGGAATGGGGCGTCCCAAAATCTCGCTTGAAATACGATTTGCGTCGATCGCGATAATGCGCAGCGCTTCGTCTGGGCGCCCATCAGCAAGCTCTTCCGCCGTCTTTTGCGTGTTCACCAGCACGCGCCCATCGGGCTTAAGCTCATCCTCCCACGCACCGCCAAACAGCGTGTCGTCCAAATACACCACGTAATCGGCCTTTTTTATAGCGCTGCGGTCGCCAATAGGCGCCGCGCTTATTTTCGTAAACGCCCGCATGGGCGCGCCGCGACGCTCGGGACCAAACGATGGAAACGCCAGCGCGTACGCCGCATCATCAAGCGAAGCCGCCGCCCCCAACAAGCGCGCAGCCGTGAAAGCGCCCTGGCCACCGCGGCCGTGCCACAGAATTTCGATCATGGAAGAACCCCTTCCCTTCTTTTGCCACATTCAAGTATAGCGAAGGGGTTGTTGTTCTGAAGCGTTTTATACGCAATCGGAAGAACTGCGGGGCGAATCTCAAGCAGCGAACTCATTGCAACAAAAATGACGGCAGAGAGTCGCTTCCCCTGCCGTCATTCGTTTATTAGCCTCAAACGCGTCTTTGCTTTATGTGCGCGCCCCTGTCAACTGCACGCTATCTCGCCCGCACGTATCGCCTTATCGGTGTGCGCTATCTCACTCTCGCGCATAGCCTTTTCGGCAGCGCGTGGACTAATTCCCCCACGCGAAGCTTCCGTTATCAGCAGTCGCGCTTAGTGCATATACGGCCTGCCTGACAAGTAGTACATCGTCCCTGTTTGCGCGAACACCTCATCCGCTGCAAACTTCTGGTTGAAGGGAACAATGACCCCTTCGTAACCGTCAACGCCCGTCATGTTTATAAATACCGAGGGCAAAACGCCTGCATCGCTCTTAGTGAAGACCCTGCTGTACTTATAGGTCGCGAGACCTGTGTTGTAGTTCGTATTGGCTGGGAATGTTGGGTTCTCGATGGTCCTCTTTACCAAGTTGCCGTTCGAATCGTATTCGTACGTCGCAGTTCCCACAACGCTTCCATCAGAGCTAATCGTTTGAGCTTGCGAGACCTTCCCCGTATCGCCGTAAGTAAACACAACATCGTAGTTAAGAGAAGGGGTGTCACCACTCACATAGTGGCGGGTTGTGCATCTGCCCGAAACATCGTATTCGAAGGAATAGTACGTGCTGTTGCCGTCAAAGGTAATTTTCTCAACCGCACCGGCATCGTTGTACGAGATGGTCATATACGACTTGCCCGAACTCTTGGAGCTCACGCCCACCAATTTACCTGCGTCATTGTAAGAGAAACGATAGGAATCAGAAGTTTCCTGGCGACCATTTTTATCGTAGCTGTAATAGTAACGAGTCATGCTACCTGAATTGTACTTGCTGGTATACATATTCAGTAGACCATTGTCGTCGTACGCGAAACCATACGTCGTCGCGTTGTAAGAAGTGTATCCCCGAGAGTTCGTGCTCGAAGAGGACTTGTCGACCCACGTAACCTGACCAGCGTCTCCATAGGTATACGTATACGTATCGTAATTCAAATATGACATCGACGGATTCACGCTTTGCCGCGCGTGCCACGTCAGCTGGTTCTCGTTGTTGTAAGTAAAGTTATACACATCGGTGGAGTTGTTGCCGATGCTTCCCATATTCGGGACCGCGACACTATGGGCGCCAGTAATGGTCGCTTCGGTAATTAACCATTGCTCGCGCAGGTTCGTACCCTCAATTCCGGTAACATCAACTTCGGAATTAACCTCAAGCGCCTCCAGGCTTTTTGCACCCGAAATATCTAGTTCGGTGAGCTTGGTTAAGTTAAAGGCTGCTGACTTCAGGTTTTCGCACCCGCTGATATTCACCGAGGCCAGCGACGATCCCGTTGCGTCAAGCGTTTTGATAGCGCGGTTATGCGACAAATCGAGGCTTTCCACTGAAGTACCATTGATAGCGAGGTTTTCGAGGTTGCCATTTTTCGAAACGTCCAGAGTCTCAAGATACTTGCATCCCGAGAGGTTAAGCGTCCTCAAATTCGGCAGCAGCTCGATACCTTTGAGGTCTTCGATTTCGGAGTCGGTTAAATCGAGCTTGGTTACATTTTTTGCCTCGTCGCGCGAAAGCTTGCCATCATGATCGCTGTCATAGCCCTTGGTGATGGCCGTACGCAACGTCTCGTCAGGGAACGTGTTGCTATCAATGTTATACGGCGACAAGAACACGGCGTACACCACCGCGGCAACCACCGCCACAACAGCCGCCGCGGCAACGCCGAGAATGATCTTGCCGTTTTTCTTGCGCTGAGGCGTTGCAGCAACCGGAGTTATCGGGGTGGCAGCGGCTTGCTCACCTGCGACGGCACCCGCAGCGACACCGGCAGAAGCGACGGCGCCCGCAACAGCTTCGTTTGGCGCAGCGGCATCACTTGGCGCAGGAGCCTCGCTAGTCGAAGCGCTGTCGTTCGCCGCATCGGCTTCGCCTACCTGCGCCGCCTCATTTACAACGGCGCTTTCGCCTACCGAAAGCTTGGTGCCGCAATATTTGCAGAACGCCGCATTATCGGGAATCTCTTTCCCGCATTCAGGACAGAACATAACCCCTCCTATCTCTTTTTATTTGGTCAACCGCAGTATAGTCACTTTGGCTAACTATTTATTGCGCAACTTTTTACAGAAGTCACGTGTCTCGCAACGCGGCCTTGCGCCCCATCAAACGACGAGCTTTTGCATCAGGGTATTTGCAGCTTTGTTGTCCGGACACCCCCCCAACCGTAATGCCTCAGTCGCCAACCCGTTCACCCGTTGACCCTGCGAAAGCATTGCCGCGAAAAATTCACTCGTGCATTTAGGGTTTCGTTGCTGCAAGCGCATCCCGCACCGCACGAATCGAGCAACGTAAATCTTGCCGAGCGGGAGCTTGGGTCAACAAAAGCCCCAGAACACAAAAAAGCCGACCCAAACGGGTCGGCTTTTAAACGGATGCAACTTACTTCAAACTAGAAGCGCGCGTAACGGGTGAGGTTCTTCTCCAGCTTCTCGACGAACTTCTGGCCGATCTCGGAAAGCGCGGCACCCTTCTTGATAACGTAGCCCAGATGCAGTTTGACATCGGTATCAAGCGCAACCGTAGACAGCGCCGAGCCGTCTGAGATGCCAACCAAAATGCCGCTGGTAACGGTATAGCCGTTAAGAGCAACAATAAGCTCGGAAAGAGAAGCGCGATCGGTGCAGGCGATGCTCTTATGGCGCGCTTCGTCGGCAAGCGCTTCCTCGGCGAAGAACGCCGGTGCACCCTCCTCTTGAGCGAAATACAGATACGGGTAATCCTCAAGCTGCTCAAGCGTGACCTTGTCAACGTTTACCAGCGGATGGCTTGAAGGAAGCGCCACGCGTGGCGTGGACTGAATAAGCTCCACGAACTCAAGCCCCGCGGCGGCAAAGGCCTCTTCCAGCTGCGCCGCCGTCGTGGTGGTTTCAACCAAAACGCCCAGCTCGGACACGCCATTAGCAACGTCTTCGATGACGCCTTGGGTGGTGCGATCACGCAACGCGTACTCGTACGCATCGCCGCCAACAGCCAAAACGGTGCTCGCGAACGTTTGAACATCGAACAGATAGTGCTGTCCGGATACTGCAAATTGATGAGCCATTATGCACTCCTTTGACTAGTGCGATCCTTTTAAAGATTCGCGTAACGTGCTACTTATTTCGTCTCGGAGGCATGGGCTGCCTCTGCGGCCTTTTCGACGGCAACAGCGTCGGACGTGGACGTGCGCTCATCGACGAAACGCTTGGCCTTGTGCTCGGCGGAAACGCCCAAACCATCGGTATCGTACACGATAACCTTGGCGGGACGCACGCCGCAATGGGTTTTAAGCGCAAGCTCGACGCGCTTGGCAACCTGGTCGTACGGCTCGTCCGAACCGAACACGCGCTCAACCGACACCTCGTACTTGGTGGTGTAATTCTCGTCGTACACGCGAATACGATACTCGCCCGACAGGCCCTTGTCCTGGCGCACGATGTACTCGATATCGGACGGGAACACGTTAACGGCGCTCACGATGAACATCTCGTCCTTGCGGCCCAAAATGTAAATGCGCGACGTGGTGCGACCGCACTCGCACTTCTCGCGGTTCACGTAGCCAATGTCACCAGAACGGAAGCGAATCATCGGACGCGCATGCTTCTTGAGCGTGGTGTACACGATTTCGCCCTTCTCGCCATCGGGAAGAACCTCGCCCGTAACCGGGTCAACCACTTCAACCAGAATCTGGTCTTCGATGATGTGCAGGCCGTTTTTGTATTCGCACATGCCCGCGCAAGCGCCATAGATGTCGGAAAGGCCGAAGAAGTCGTACACGCTGGCATCCCAAATGTCCTCGATGGCCTTGCGCGTGGTCTCAATGGATCCGCCCGGCTCACCAGAGATGATGATGGTTTTCAGGCTGGCAAAGTCAACAGGCGGGTTATAACCCTTTTCGATTGCTTTCTGGCCAAGCAGCCACGCGTACGAAGGCGAAGACCACATAAAGGTGGGCTGATAGTGCTTCATTGCCCACAGCAGACGGTCGGAGGGCACAGCGCCCACCCAAATGCCAAGCGCGCCCAGCTCTTGTGCGCCAATGACGCAAGGGCCACCCACGTACAAAGCAAAGTTCATGCCGTGCAGATAGCGGTCGTTGGGACGCATGCCCGCCTGCCAGAACAGGCGCGCTTCTGCGTGCATGAAGTCGTCGAAGTCCTGCTGGTTGAAGGGGCTCATGGTGGGAACGCCCGTGGAGCCCGACGAGGTGGCCATATACACAATTTCGTCTTCGGGCACCGCAGCAAGCTCGCCGAAGAAGGAGCCTACGCCTTGGCAATCACGCTCGGTCTGCTTGTTGATGAAGGGGAACTTGCGCAAATCCTCAAGCGTGTCGCAATGCGGAGCAATGCCCGCCTCGTCCCACGTGCGCTTGTAGTAAGGGCTGTTGTTGTACGCGAACTCTAGTTCCTCGTTCAAATACTCAAGCTGCAGCTTCTCAAGCTCTTCACGCGGCATGGTCTCAATTTCGGGATCATAGTATTTCTGATCGTACGGTATGTTCTTTTTTGCCATCGATTCTCCTTCCATGGGGTTCGCGGCTGGCCGCTGAGTTTGCGACGCGACCAACTGCATTTTGCTCCCCTGGCAGTCGCGCCATATGCGCGGCTCGTTTTTACGCGGGCGCGAAAACGCACCCGCCCTTATGACGGTAACGCCCGCAAGCGTAACACGTCAGTTTTCACCGTTTGACATGTAATCACCTTTTGAAACGCATGGCAAGAGATGAAGGTATGGGTAGTTTTGCGCGATGGCATTCGATTCAATCGATAACTGGGTTTATACTAACATCGAATAAAACACGTTGCGCCGCGGCACACTGCGACCTACCAAAACGCAGTTCACCACATTGCGCTGCGGTATGCCGCACCGCCCCGTCGAAGGAGCCCCCATGACTCTCCAACAACTACGCTACCTTATAGCTGTTTCGGAACATGGATCTATCAATGCGGCAGCGGCCAATCTGTATATTTCGCAATCCAATCTGTCAACTGCTATCAAAGAGCTCGAACGCGAACTGGGCATTACCATATTTACGCGTTCGAATCGCGGCGTCACCCTCACCAACGACGGCGCCGAACTGTTGGGCTATGCCCGCCAGGTGGTAGAGCAAGCCGATATGCTGGAAGCGCGTTACTCAAGCGGCCAAGAAGCGCAAATGCGCCTTTCGGTTTCAACCCAGCACTATTACTTCAGCCTGCAAGCGTTTATAAACGTTGCCGAAACCTGCGCCTCCGAGAAATACGATTTCGTCTTGCGCGAATGCGCGACGGGCCAAATCATCGAAGATGTGCGCACATTCCGCAGCGAAATTGGCGTGCTGTATTTGGACGATTTTAACGAGCGGGTGCTCACCAAAGCCTTCAACGACGCCGACCTGGCATTTTTCCCGCTGTTTGACGCACATGCCCACATTTTCGTTGGCGAGCACCATCCCCTTGCGCACAAGACGCTCGTTAAACCCGATGACCTTGCCCCTTACCCGCGCTACTCATTTGAACAGGGTATAGCCAACTCGTTCTACTACTCCGAAGAGCCCTTAGCCTATCTCCCCCATGACCGGACCATTCGCTTCACCGATCGAGGCACGCTCACCAACCTTCTAACCAGCTTCAACGGCTACACCATCTCGACGGGCGTGCTCTCCAGCGAAATGCACACGGGCATCGTGTCTATTCCGCTGGACGTGGATGAGGTCATGAAAATCGGCTACATCATGCACAACGAACGGCGCCCCTCCACGTTGCTGAAAAACTATATTACCGAGCTGCACAACGTCATTGCGCAAAACCCCACGGTAGAAGCGCGCTACGAGCGATAGCGCGGATTTGCGGATTG
>JAZQAV010000141.1:0-2465 GCA_045545435.1 Eggerthellaceae bacterium
GAATGCGGCGGCGGGTCGGCCGGAAATGTCAGAAAACGCCTCCGTGCACGATGTCCGAAAATCGCGACCTGGGATTTTCCCGATACGTCCGTGCACGGAGGGCATTTCGCGCCGGTTTTTCCGTGCATGGAGCCCGTTTCGGACATTTCCGGACGCATCGTGTCGGAAACAGCCTCCGTGCACGACGAATTGCGCACGAAACCGCGTCCGTGCACGACGGAACGGCAACGAGGGCGCGGCCAACGGCGATCGATCGCACGAAAAGGCCTTCGTGCACGGGATTCCTGTCGGAAACAGCCTCCGTGCACGCGGCATGAAGCGCGCGACCGCACGAAAGCGCCTTCATGCACGGGACATCAGTCAGAAAGCGCCTTCATGCACGACGATTTGATTCGATGCGGTAGGCATGGACAATTCGCAGACGCGCGAACGCAAACAATGCGTTCGAGCGCAACTCAAGCACACGGCAACGCATGAGTGCAAAATCGAAACACGCTCCGCGAACTTTCAAAGTTACAAAACGTTTCCGAAATGCCTACTATTCCTAGCGAACAAACGCCGCTTCATTTCACTGAGGTAGAATTGCCACATGCAAACTATTGGCGCGGCGAGAAGTCGCCGCAGGCACGGTACTGTACAGCCACGACGAAAAGAGGACCTATGGAAAGAATCGCAAATGTTGCACTTGGCGTTGCCGTAGGGTGCGTGGTAGGTTGCGCGACTGCATCGTTGATCATTCACCGCCGCGTATGGAAGGCCGTATTAACGGGTCAGCCCGTCCCCGAAATGCCCGAATGGCACAAGAAGTGGCACCCACTGGCGAAGTAGGTAATGCGCAAAGCGGATGACGCGCGCCGTTGAGCAGCCAACCGACGGCGTGCTGGTAGCGAGCGCCGACGGCGTTCTAGCGGCGGCCAACCGGCGGCGCGCTGGTAGCGATCACCGACAGCCTACCAGCGATATCAGCCGACGGAACCCGGTAGCGAGCGCCGACGGCTTGCTGGCGATGAGCGTGAAAGGCTTGCCGTCGAGCAGCCGCAACCAACATACATACAGCTCACAACACGAAGCGAGCGGAATATGGAACGGCAAAGCAGCAAACAGGTCGTTGACCAGGTAGAACAGCGACCAACTACGCAGTTGTTGGATTATGAGCGCGAGCATCAATCGCGTATTCGCGCCGGCTTGGCAGAATGCATGGTGCTCCTGCGCAAAAACGGCGCCTTTCCCCTTCCGCACGCTTCAACGTTGGCGGCGTACGGAAACGGCGTGCGGCACAGTGTGAAAGGCGGCACTGGATCGGGCGACGTAAACGCCCATGTCGTAGTTGATGTCCAGCAAGGTCTGCTTGATGCCGGCTTCACGCTTGTTGGAGAAAACTGGCACGACAGCTACGACAAATGTCACGCAAAGGCTAAGAAGGCTTTCTACAAGCAGCTGCGCCGCGACGCCAAACAGGCAAATGCGAACGTTATAACCTACGCGCTGGGCGCCATCATGCCCGAGCCGGAGCACGACTTTCCGTTGGATTTTTCGGCCGATGCGGCTATTTACGTGCTGTCGCGCATCGCAGGCGAAGGAGCCGATCGCAAAGTTGTCCGCGGCGATGTTTTGCTTACCAAATCCGAAATTCGCGATATCCGAGCACTGAACGAGCGGTACGAGCGGTTCATGTTGGTGCTCAACACGGGCGGGCCCGTTGATTTGAGCCCTGTGCAAGACGTGGGCAACATCCTGGTGCTTTCGCAGCTGGGATCCCAGATGGGAAACGCCCTTGCCGATGTGCTGCTGGGACGCGCAAACCCCTCGGGCAAGCTCACGACCACATGGTCTGCCTGGCAAGACTACTGCCCCGACATATCGATGGGCGACTACGACGAAACTCCCTACCATGAGGGCGTTTACGTGGGATATCGCTACTTCGATACCGTTGGGCGAAAAGCGATGTATCCGTTTGGATTCGGCCTTTCTTACACGGAATTTTCGCTTGATGACCTGCGTGTTTGGGTTGATGATCGCGCGAGCGGCAACGATACGGGCAGCGCACGGTGCATCGTAAAAGCGAGCGCATCGGTTACCAACAAGGGAGCACTTCCCGGTAAAGAGGTGGTGCAGGTTTACGTGACCGCGCCCGAAGGCAAACTGCAAAAACCCTGGCAGGAGTTGGCAGGCTTTGCGAAAACCGACGAACTTCAGCCAGAATTCCAACAAGAAGTTGGCATTTCGTTCGATTTATCCAACCTTGCGTCTTTCGACGAGGAAACAAGCTCCTACATCCTTGAAGCGGGCGACTATATTGTGCGCATTGGGACGAGCAGCGCAAACACCAAACCCACAGCCGTTATTTCGTTGGCAGAAACGGTAACGGTGCGCACGGTTGACCGTATCGTTCCACCAACTGGCTTCAAAGATTGCACGTACAATCGGGTTTCCCATGACGAAAACCTGACGGGTGTTTCCCATTT
>JAZQAV010000142.1:0-6588 GCA_045545435.1 Eggerthellaceae bacterium
AGGGAAACCGAAGCGCGCTCCCAAAGCTTGCACCACTTTAAGCGCAACGCCCACACCCGCCAAAACCGCACTGGGCAGGTTGTCCCCCATTTTGGGATCCGATACCGGTATGCCCTGCGGCACCAAATCGGCTGGCTCATGATGATCGGTTACCACTACGTCAACGCCCTGAGCCACAATTTGCTCAATTTCAAATTTGCCCGCAATGCCGCAGTCGGTGGTAACGATGAGATCGGGAGAGAATTCCTTAACGCGTTCGAAGGCGCTCAACGACAGACCATAGCCGTCTTCAAAGCGACGCGGTATAAAGGGCGTTGCAAGCGCGCCCAACGCACGCAAACCGCGCGTGAGCACGGCCGTTGCGGAAATTCCGTCCACATCGAAGTCGCCAAACACCACAATGCTTTTGCGGGCGCGCACCGCTTCTTCAAGCGCGTCCACAACCAAATCCATATTGGGTATTTCGTAGGGGTTACCCCAGTCGCGCTCCAAGCTGGGCGAAAGAAACTGTTCCGCTTCTTCGACGGTCGCGATTCCTCGCGACACCATCGTAGCAGCTATGAAATTAGGTAGGCCGAAATGTTGTCGTAGCTTTGCAACTGCGCTTGGGTCGGCCATGCCCATCTTAAATTGAGCAGGCATGGTGATTCCTTAGGTATTCAGTTCGTGTTTGTCGGTGCTATTGTCGCACATTATCTGCGCGGTGCGACCCTGAAAAACAACGTTGCACCAATGCTCCCGTCGACGGACTGAAAGCGCAAAAAAGCGCTCGGCCATATGACCGAGCGCTGATGCATGTGCGCAGCTTACTCGTTGACGCACGCGCGGCTTACTTAACAGCATGCGCGCTGCTGAGCAAGCAGCTAAAGCAAGATGCTATTTGGCCGCCTGCATGGCGTTGATTTTTGCGAACACGGGGGCAGCACCACTGATGATATCGACATTGCCCTGCGCGTCCACATCGAGCAGCGTGGGAGCCTGCATGATGGAATAGTGCTGCGCAAGCTCTACGTTGTCTTCTGCCAAAAGCTCTTCGAAGTCGATGCCGTTAAGCTCCATCTGTGCAGCAGCATGCTTGCAGTTGGGGCACGTGCGCGTTGCCACCAGGTACAAACCTTCTGCCAACATGGGCGCGTCTTCCTCAACTACTACCTCGGAAGGTTCAGCCGTAATGCGGTTTGCCTGAGGAGCGCAAGCGGTATCGGTTTGCGCCAGGTGCTCGCGTGCCACAAAGCCGTCCTCGGCAGGATCGAACTCGGACTCAGCGTCGTACAGACGACGATCCTGGTATTCCTGCGATTTGCCATCGTTCCAGTTCTTCACCGGACGATAGTAACCGGTAATGCGGCTGTAAACCTCGGTGTCGGCACCGCAGTGCGGGCACTTCCACACCTCGCCGGCCAGATAGCCATGGTTCTTGCACACCGAATAGGTGGGCGACATGGTGTAGTACGGCAAGCGGTAGTTCTCGGCAATCTTGCGCACCAGGCCTGCAGCGGCTTTCCAGTCGGGCAGCTTCTCGCCCAGGAAGGCATGGAACACCGTGCCGGAGGTGTACAGCGTTTGCAGCTCGTCCTGAATGTTGAGCGCGCTGAAGATGTCCTCGGTGTAGCCAACGGGCAAATGCGAGCTGTTGGTGTAGTAGGGCTTGCCGTTCTCGTTAGCGGTGATGATCTCGGGGAACTGCTTCTTGTCGTGCATAGCGAAGCGGAACGCCGTGGACTCTGCAGGGGTGGCCTCCAGGTTGTACAGGTCGCCGTACTTCTCCTGGTAGTCGCTCAGGCGATCGCGCATGTGGTTGAGAACGTCCTTGGTGAACGCCTGCGCCTCGTCATGCGTAAGATCCATGCCCAGCCACTTCGCGTTCAGGCAAGCTTCGTTCATGCCCACCAAACCAATGGTGCTGAAGTGGTTGTCGAAGGTGCCCAGATAGCGCTTGGTGTAAGGATACAGGCCCGCATCAAGGAGCTTGGTGATAACGGTGCGCTTGGTCTTCAGCGAACGGGCAGCCAAGTCCATAAGATGGTCGAGACGAGCGTAGAAATCGGCCTCATCGGTTGCCACGTATGCGATATGCGGCATGTTGATGGTTACTACGCCAACCGAGCCCGTGGACTCACCGCTGCCGAAGAAGCCGCCTGACTTCTTGCGAAGCTCACGGAGGTCAAGACGAAGACGGCAGCACATAGAGCGCACGTCGGAGGGCTCCATGTCCGAGTTGATGTAGTTGGAGAAGTAGGGTGTGCCGTACTTCGAGGTCATCTCGAACAGAAGCTTGTTGTTCTCGGTTTCGGACCAGTCGACATCACGCGTGATCGAGTACGTGGGGATGGGATACTGGAAGCCGCGACCATTGGCATCGCCTTCGATCATAACCTCAATGAAGGCCTTGTTCACCATGTCCATCTCGCGCTTGCAATCGCCATAGGTGAAGTCCTGCTCCACGCCGCCGACGATGGCAGGCTGATCGCGCAGGTCGGCCGGGCACACCCAGTCGAGCGTGATGTTGGAAAAGGGAGCCTGCGTGCCCCAGCGAGAAGGCGTGTTAACACCAAAGACGAAGCTGGAAATGCACTGCTTTACCTCGCGGTACGGCAGGTTGTCCGCACGCACGAACGGCGCCAGATACGTGTCGAAGCTGGAGAACGCCTGAGCGCCCGCCCACTCGTTTTGCATGATGCCCAGGAAGTTGACCATCTGGTTGCACAAGCTGGAAAGATGGCTTGCGGGCTTCGAGGTGATTTTGCCCTCAACGCCGCCCAGGCCTTCTTGGATGAGCTGCTTGAGCGACCAACCAGCGCAGTAACCCGTGAGCATGGACAGGTCATGCAGGTGAATCTCGGCGTTACGGTGAGCGGAGGCAATTTCCTCATCGTAAATTTCGCTGAGCCAGTAGTTGGCGGTGATGGCGCCCGAGTTGGAAAGGATAAGGCCGCCCACCGAGTAGGTGACGGTGGAGTTTTCCTTCACGCGCCAGTCTTCGATGCGCAGGTAGTTGTCAACCAGAGACTTGTAGTCCAAAAGCGTGGCGTTAGCGTTACGCACGTTCTCGCGCTTTTTACGGTACAGGATGTAGGCCTTTGCCACATCGGCGTAGCCGGCGTTGGAAAGCACTTCCTCAACGCTGTCCTGAATGTCCTCAACGCCAATGATGCCGTTGGAGATTTTGGGCTCGAAGTTAGCGGCCACATTGAGGGCCAGCATATCGATGGTGGTTGGATGATATTGCTTCTCCAGCGCATCAAATGCCTTGGAGATTGCGGCGCTAATTTTCGCGATGTCGAAATCGACGATGGCGCCGTCGCGCTTCTTTACTTCGTACATGGAGCCTCCCTGGTTTAACGTTTGCGGTTCTTTTGCAGTTGGTTCAAATCGCGTGCGAGCAACTTCTTTTGCGCTGGTGATTTAAATCGTACGCAAACGCTGCCTTCGCACTGGTTAAACGGTGTATTGCCACGCGCGCAAGATGGTTTCGTGCGCGCCTGTGGGTATTGATAGTAACAGGAGGCTTTTTGCAAGTCAATGGAAATTTTACCACATATAGTGCTTCATCATTATTTCAAACCACAATATATTGTGGTCGCATGGCTTCTCGGTCAGAGTGCTTTTCCACTTGCATTCGGGCAGATGACGCCCAAATTGTTGAAAACCTTTCCACCACAACATTTAGGTTTACATGGTCAACTGGGTCATTTTTTACCCACCTAAAACCAACATCTTCGAGAGCCCAAACGCTGGAAGGCTCAATCCGGAGCCCGCCCCGGATTGAGCCTTCCGTGGTGCGAAAGGCGACGTGACCGATCGGGCAAAAACGTCAGAAACGCCCTCCGTGCACGATGCCCGAAAACCGCGACCTGGGATTTTCCTCATCGCTCCATGCACGGAGGCCATTTCGCACCAGTTTTTCCGTGCACGGAGCCCGTTTCCGACAAATTCAACCTCACCATGTCAGAAACGTCCTTCATGCACGACTATTCATACGCGAAACCGCCTTCGTGCACGCGGAAACGGCAACAAAAAGCCGAATAACGGAAACACGAGCGCTGGCGAACGATGCGCATTCACGCGCGCAACCAAACGAAAACGGCGGGAGCCAGCTGGCTCCCGCCGTTACAGGCGATTCAATATTTAGGGTTATGCGATCGGGCGCAGAACGCGAACCGACCGACTGAGATTGCGCCGAACAGCGTAAGGATTAGGCAACCCTGCGACGCATGCCACCATGTGCCACGTAAGGGGCAACCTGCGCCTCGCGTGCACGCTGCGCATCGCGCTCTTGTGCAAGTGCGGCCTGCTCAAAAGCCTCTTCGGCATGAATAAGGCTGATGGAGGACGAATTTGCGGCAAGCTCTTCGGAGCTGCGCATTACCACTACGCACTTCACGACGTAAATAAGAACAAGCGCGAGGAAGAAGATGGTTAACTGCAACATTTAGGGCCTCCTATCGATAAGCGCTTGATGCGTTACTAACTTCCTTGGGCTCATAGTAAAGCGTGGCAGTCGTATTTCCAAACTGTTATTATTGGTACAAAGTACAGTTATTATTTGTAAAAGTTAGCTGGCTTTCGAGCGTTTCGCCTTGCAGGGTGCCAAGCGCGCGAAACAACAAGCGCAAGAGAAGCCGAACTTGTGGAATGGCGCGCGCAAAACGGAGTTAATCCTGCGAGATAAAAGTTTTGCAAGGCGCCAGACAGGTGAACAAAGGAAGAGCCGTGAATTTCGTCTCACTTTCGTACTTTGAGGTATTGGCCCACGAGCGCAACTTCACGCGCGCCGCGAACAAGCTGCACATCACGCAGCAGTCGCTGAGCTCAACTATCGCTAAACTCGAACACGAACTGGGCTGCCAATTGTTCGTGCGTCACGTCCCGCTAGAGATTACCTACGCCGGCGAGGTGTTGCTGCGCTACGCGAAACGATTCCGCGAAGAGCAGGCCGTCATGATGCAGGAATTCTCGGACATCTCGCAAAACCAGCATGGCGTGCTTCGCATAGGCGTAACGTTCACGCGCGGGCGCGTCATTATGCCCCAGATCATCGCCGCATTCCAGCAGCGTTTCCCTGCAATTCGCATCAATTTGGTAGAAGACACCAACGACGTTTTGCGCCGCAAGCTCATCGAAGGCGAGATAGATATAGCGGTCGCCAACTTTCCCGAGAACATTCCCGGCCTCACCCTTGAAGAGTTTTATCGCGAGGAAGTGGTGGTGTTGGTCTCGCGCAAGCTCATCAGCGATTTGTACGGAGACGATGCGAGCGATCGCATACAACGGTTTGAAGCGGGCGACTGGGCGGCTTTAAGCGATTGTCCTTTGGTTCTGAACAGCGTAAACGATATAAGCGGCCATGTAGAGCGCAGCCTCTTCAGGCGGGCCAGCATCGCGAGTCCACGCATCATGGCCACGTCAACGAACGCGGAAACGCTCATGGCCTTCAGCCTGCGCGGCATCGGCGCGTGCTTCTGCCCCGAGAACCTTGCTCGCGAGGGGCTCAGCTCAAAACAGCTCGACTCGCTGTACCTGTTGCGCTTGGGCGAAATGGCTCGCTACCCTATTATGTTTGGGTACCAGCAGCGCAACTACCAATGGAGCGTCATCAACTCTTTCATCGAAGTCGCACGTGAGGTAATTGCTCCCCTCGACGAATAAAAGTGTTGCCTTGTAGCTATCGAGCGGGAATAAAATTGCGCACGAAACGGTATTTCACACTCGACTCCAAAATATAACAAATCCGCAGGTCAGAAGTGTTGCATTCGAGAAATCGGCGCACCGCTTCGCATCGCAAGGAAGCACTTGTTTCCGGATAATTCGTACCGGAATTCGTACCAGATTCGTTACCTCTCGATGCGCCCGTCAGCGGCCGCAAGCGCCTTTTCCTTGCTGTCATCAACCGCAGCCAGAACTATGTCTCCGATTACGTTGATGGCGTTCTGTGCGATCCCGAAAAACGATTCCAGATAAATTGCCACGCAAATTACTTCAGACGCATTCAGGTACATGGTGATAATCAACATGCCTATCAAAAGGCTGCCCGGCTGATTCGGAGCGCCGAACGAGAGGAACAAAACCAGCACCGCCAGTCCAATAAGGTTGAGCCACGAAAGCTCTGTGCCCGTCGCAAAAGCAAACGCCAAGGTGAAGAACACCAGTATGAAGCAGTTGCCATCGAGATTGATTTCAGCAAGCACGGGCAGGTCGCGTGCGAGAATCTCCCGATTCATGCCGAACGTTTTCGAACAGTACCGAACGTTATACGGCGCGGCGTTTATGGCAGAACCAATTCTGACATTCTCGCGAAGAAGCGGGATTAGTTTTCGCATGAAGGGTATGACCTTGATACCGCGCACGCGCAGCCTGATGGCATAGGCGGCAAAAAGCGGCAAAAGGCCCACGCCGCCGACGACAAAATAAGTCAAGACCTCGATGAGGTTTTCATAACCCGCGTCAAGCAGCACGTCCATAATCGCGAAGAAACAGAAAACGGGCAGCGCGGCAAGGACAACGTGCAGCATGCGGGAGAAAAGCGTATAGCACGCCATCATCGCTCGCCTGAGGGTGTCGAAATACCTGCCTGAAGAGCACAGGGCG
>JAZQAV010000143.1:0-5887 GCA_045545435.1 Eggerthellaceae bacterium
AAGCCGACGTTATTATCGACGCCACGTCGTTGGGCATGCACGAAGGCGATCCTGCGCCGTTTAACGTTGCTCTTATCTCAGCGCGCCAAACCGTTTTCGACGTGGTGTACGCGCATGGCAAAACGGCGCTTATAGCCGGCGCCGAAGCGGCGGGCGCGCGTGCGTTCGATGGCGAGGGGATGCTGGTTGCGCAAGCCGTGGCAACCGTTCACGACATATTCGCCACGCTCGATTTGGGCATAGATGTCGAATCTATCGACCTTTTCTCTGTTATGGCTGCCGCAGCTGGCTTTACTGCGCTTGCTCAGAGCGATGATTCGCTAGAATAGGCGCTGGACACATCAACGCCTTTGCTTCCCCAGAAAGGCGCTTGCGACCGTTTTACTTGTTGCAGCAACCGAACAACACAAGGATGGCTGAAGCTATGCGATACGTAACGGCAGGGGAGAGCCACGGTCCGCAATTGACGGCAATTGTGGAAGGCGTGCCAGCTGGTTTGAAAATATCTGAGTCCGATTTAAACGCCGACTTGGCTCGTCGCCAGTCCGGCTACGGGCGCGGTGGGCGTCAGGCGATAGAAAAAGATACCGCGCAGGTTGTTTCGGGCGTTCGGTTTGGAAGGACTCTCGGTTCGCCCATAGCGCTGGTTGTGCGCAACCGCGACTGGGAAAACTGGGAGCAGCGCATGTCGGTTTTCGGTGCGCCGCCTATTGGCTTAGCGCGTGAAACCACGCCGCGTCCTGGTCACGCCGATTTGGTGGGTTCGCTGAAAATCGACTCAGACGATTGCCGCGATGTTCTTGAGCGCGCCAGTGCGCGCGAAACCGCCGCGCGTGTGGCGGCTTCGGGGATAGCGCGCGAGTTTTTGGCAGCCGTGGGCGTAGAAGTGTACTCGTACGTGGTGTCGGTTGGCGATGCCGTCTTCTACGAAGAGCAGCCCATGGTTGATGCGGCGGAGTACACCACCCTTGATATCGAAACATCGGAAATGCGCTGTCCGAATGCGGAGGCAACGCAAGCGATGATGGATGCGATTGACGCGGCGCGCGAAGCGGGCGAAAGCCTCGGCGGCACGTTTCGTGTGGTGGCGCGCGGCGTTCTGCCGGGGATTGGCGGGTACGCAACTGCCGGCGATCGCCTCACTTCACGTATTGCCGGCGCGCTGTTCTCCATTCCGGCAATTAAAGGCGTTGAGTTTGGCATAGGGTTCGATGCGGCACGCAAACCGGGCTCGTTGGTGCACGATCCCATTGTGTGCGACCGTGGGAACGGATTCTCGCGTGCCAGCAACAACGCTGGCGGGCTTGAAGGCGGCATGACGACGGGCCTTCCCCTTATTGTCACCTGTGCCATGAAGCCCATTCCCACGCTTATGACGCCGCTTGAGACGGTGGATTTGGACACGCTGGAGGTGGCGCTTGCTTCCAAAGAGCGAAGCGATGTGTGCGCCGTTCCCGCAGCAGCGGTTGTGGCGGAAAGCGAGCTGGCATTTGTGCTGGCCAACGCCTATCTTGAAAAATTTGGCTGCGACAATATGACCGATATTCGTGCGGCAATTGAATCGTACAAGCTGCGCTTGAGGACCAGTGCTCGCTAATGGCCGCCCAGTTGAAAATGCCCGTCTTTTTCGTGGGATTCATGGGAGCGGGGAAAACAACAACGGCGCGCAAATTGGCCCGCATGGCGCATGTTGCGGCAGTTGACATGGACACCTATATCGTGCGGCGCGAGCAAAAAAGCGTTACACAGCTATTCGACGCGGTGGGCGAAGACGGATTTCGCGCAATTGAGACCGAGGTTCTAGCCGAACTTGCCACGAAGGATCCCATGCTTGTATCGTGCGGTGGCGGGGTGGTTCTGCGCGAAGAGAATCGGCGCATACTGAAAGAGCAGGGCTTCACCATTTATTTGCGGGTTACGGCACGTGAAGCGGCATCGCGCATCAGCGATTTGTCAACTCGCCCGCTGTTCGGCGATTTGGACAATGCGCAGCGCGTGATTGATTCGCGCTTGGATTTGTATGAAGAAGTGGCCCACGTTTCGGTTGACACGGCAGGCCGCGGAAGTTCTTCCATTGCCCGTGAGGTACTGGAGATACTTGAGAAAGAAGGCATATTGTGGCAACGAAAGTAGTGGTGAGCTTGCCTTCGGAAAAGGACTATGCCGTGCGCATTGGCGCAGGGGTTCTTGAGGGGCTGGGAACCTCGGTTGCTGCGCTCGGGTCGTTTTCGCGCGCCTTGGTTATTACCGATTCCAACGTGGGGCCGCTGTATTTGGCGCGCGCAAAAGCGGCGCTTGCGGGCGCTGGGTTGCGCGTGAGTGACATTCAGGTGCCGGCAGGTGAGGACACGAAATCGCTTGCGGTGGCGGGTGAGATTTGGAGCGCCATGGCGCAGCTGGGCCTTGGCCGCGATTGCGTGGTTGTGGCATTGGGCGGCGGCGTTGTTGGCGATTTGGCAGGCTTCGTAGCGTCTACGTATATGCGCGGCGTGAGCGTTGTTCAGGTGCCCACTACGTTGCTGGCGATGGTTGATTCGTCTGTGGGTGGTAAAACCGCAATAAACTTGCCCGAAGGAAAGAATCTGGTGGGAACCTTCTACCAGCCATCGTTCGTGTGCGCCGATACCGATACGCTTGCGACGCTCAACGAGCGTGAATGGCGTTGCGGTTGTGCCGAGATTGCAAAATCGGCCGTCATCGAATCTGACGATTTCTTTTTCTGGTTGGTCGATCATGCTGCTGCGCTTGCACAACGTGACGCCCACGTGGTTTCCGAGGCCGTTGCGCGATCGGTAGTGTTCAAGGCCAACGTGGTGGCGCGCGACAAAACCGAAAGCGCTGGTGTGCGCGAGTGCTTGAACTTGGGGCACACGCTGGGGCACGCCATTGAATCGGTGGCGGGTTTCGGGGTGTTCTCGCATGGCGCCGCCGTAGCTGAAGGACTGCGTTTCGCTCTTATGGTTGCCAGCGTAACGGCTGGTGCTTCCGACGATTTTGTTGAAGCGGTGGGTGCGTTGCTGGACAGCCTTGGGCTTGAGCCGCTGGATTGGTGGGCTGAGCCCTCTGCGTTGCTTGACGCTATGCTGCGAGACAAAAAGGCGCGCGCTGGTGCGGTTCGCTTCGTGCTGCCAACCGATGTGGGTGCTTGGAAAGTGCGAGCGTTGGGCAACGACGAGATTCTCGAGCATTTGAGCGCGTGGGGCAAAACAAAACGTCGATAATGCGCGTGGCGCGGTTCCAAGGAGGGACAAGGCGTGAAGTTGAAGAAGATACTGGTGATGAACGGGCCCAATTTGGATATGCTGGGCACGCGTGAGCCGCAGATTTACGGCAACGATACGCTGGCAGATCTTGAGGCACAGGTAAAAGCCTACGCAGATAAACTGGGTATAAAGGTGTCGTTCTTCCAGTCGAACAGCGAGGGGAAGCTGATAAAGAAGATTCACCGCGCTCCCGAAAAAAACGATGCGATCGTGTTCAATCCTGGTGCGCATACCCATTATTCGTATGCGCTGCGCGATGCCATTGGCTCAATAGATGTGCCGGTGGTGGAGGTTCATCTTTCAAATGTTGATGCCCGTGAGCCGTTCCGCGCGAAATCGGTGGTGGCTCCTGTATGCGTTGCGCAAATAAAAGGCCGTGGTTTCCAGGGGTACATCGACGCCATCGATTTGCTGCGCAGCGCATCTTCGACCGAGCGGTTGGGCGAAGGGTATGAGGAGCGCTATCCGCAGGGCGAGGTGATCTCCGCGGTTGCATGCGCGGCGGCCGAAGAAAAGATTGTAGCTGACGACGCCGTCGACGAAAGCGCTGACGTAGCGGGTGACGGTGCAGGCGGAACTGACCCCGGTGCCGATGCGAATGACTCCTCAGGCGCAGCAGAAAGCACCCCTTCCGTGCTCGCTCACAGCCGCCTTGCAAAATTGCGCGCTGCGTGCGAACAGCAAGAGCTTGCAGGTTTCGTGGTGCGCGATACCGAGAACATCGCGTGGCTCAGTGCAATCGACGGTGTTTTCGACGAGGAGCGCGCCCATGCTCTTGTGGTCACTGTCAATGAGGCTGCCTTGCATACCGATTCGCGCTACGCCAATGCCTGCGCTACGGCAATTGATGAAGCGGGACTTCCCATTACGGTGAACGCGCAATCTATGTCGCACGCTGCATTTGCGCGCGAGTTCTATTCGGACGACGAATCGGTTTCTCTTGGCATCGAAGACGACATTTCCGTGCGCGAGCTGCGCAGACTCGAGCAAGAGTTTTTAGAAACCCCCGTTCAATTGCATGAAACCACGAATATGGTGCTGGGCTTGCGCGCGGTGAAAGATGAGGAAGAAATCACGCGCATGAAGGCGGCGCAGGCCATAACCGACGCAGCCTTCGAGCACATCGTATCGTTTATGCGGCCGGGTCAAACCGAGCGCGAGGTGCAGATTGAGCTCGAGAACTTCATGGTGCGCAACGGCGCTGAGGGATTGGCTTTTTCGTCCATTGTGGCAACGGGAGCAAATGCGGCCAATCCTCATGCGATTCCTGGTAGCACGGTGCTGCAAGAGGGACAGTGCGTTGTGTTGGATTTCGGCGCGCGACGTGCGGGCTACTGTTCGGACATGACGCGCACGGTGTTCTTGGGTGAGCCCGATGATGAGATGCGTCGCGCTTGGGAGGTGCTGGTGCGTGCCAACGAAACCGTGCAGCAACTTATAAAGCCTGGTGCGACGGGTGCCGCCATGCATGAATGCGCCGAACGCGTTCTTGAAGAAGGCGGTTTTGGCGGAACTATGGGTCATGGCCTTGGACACGGAGTGGGAAGACAGGTTCATGAGCTGCCAAGCTTGTCTCCGCGCTACCGAGAGCCGCTGGTGGTTGGCAATGTGGTTACCGTTGAGCCAGGAATCTACCTTCCCGGAAAATTTGGCATGCGGCTGGAAGATTTTGGTGTGGTTACGCATGAAGGTTATGAGCGTTTCACCCAATCGACGCATGACATGGTTATAATAAAACGGCTTTAAAGACGAAGAAGAAGGATATCCTATGGCAATTTCAACTGCAGATTTCAAGAACGGAATGTGCATCATCAACAACGGCAAGATGTGCGTGATTGTTGAGTTCCAGCATGTAAAACCCGGCAAGGGCGGCGCGTTTGTGCGCACCAAGCTGCGCGACATCAAAACCGGCCGCGTTGTTGACTACACGTTCAACGCTGGTACAAAATTCGACACAGTTCGCCTTGAGCAGCGCACCATGCAGTACCTCTACGACGACGGTGCCGATTACAACTTCATGGATCCCGAAACGTACGAGCAGATGCCCATCTCTCGCGAGCAAATTGGCGATGCTGCCAAATGGTTGAAGGAAAACGACGAAGTTACGCTTCAGTATGCAGGTGATGAGCTTATCAGCGTCGATCCGCAGATGTTCGTTGAGCTTGAGGTTTCCGAAACCGATCCCGGTTTCAAGGGCGACACCGTTCAGGGTGGCACCAAGCCCGCAACGCTTGAGACCGGCGCAGTGGTGCAGGTTCCCATGTACGTGAACGTGGGCGACGTGCTGCAAATCGACACGCGCGACGGCCGTTTCGTAAAACGCGTGTAACAAGCGCCTTTAACGTGCGGCACATGATTGCCGGCACGTTCCTTATGATGTCCGTTTCTGTCGCATAGCGCAACAGGGCACTTAAAACGCACCGAGCCTTAAGGCTCGGTGCGTTTTGTTTTGGGCGGGCTTTGAATCCCATGATGCGAGCGAAATCGGCTTATAGGAACAAAAGTGTGTATGGATTTGGGGTGCCGACGCAGGTCGGCACCCCTTTTTTGCGCGTTTAAATCAGGTGGGGCAATTTAACCACTCGGAACAAAAGTGTGTATGGATTGGCACCCAATCCGCAGGT
>JAZQAV010000144.1:0-46094 GCA_045545435.1 Eggerthellaceae bacterium
ATGTACGCCCTGTTCCCCAACGAGGCGCGTACGTATCTGAGCAAGCACCGCAATTCCCAGAAAGTCGAATTCCTCCTCGCCGAGGAATCCAGCCAAGCCAAGGAGGACGATTACGTGGATATCAATCAAATTCGCGAACTGGTTCGCATCGCCGAGGAAAGCGGCGTCGGTGAAATAACCGTAGAAGAAGAGGGAATGCGCGTTTCGGTGCGCATGCCGTCCGCTGCCGCAGCCGCTGCTGCCGCTGCTGCTCCTGCCGCTGTTGCCGCCGCAGCTCCCGCTCCTGCAGCTGCTCCTGCCGCTGCAGCTCCTGCTGCTCCCGCTTCCAATCGTCCGGCAACGTGGGTTCCCGTTACCGCACCTATGGTTGGCACCTTCTATGCAGCTCCCGCTCCGGGCGCCGATCCGTTCGTCAAAGAGGGCGACGAGGTTGCAGCAGGCCAAACGCTGTGCATCGTTGAGGCTATGAAGCTCATGAACGAAATCACCGCCGAAGAGGTTGGCACCGTGCGCGAGATTTGCGTAAAGGATGCTGAGCCTGTTGAGTTCGGTACCGTGCTGTTCTACGTTGAGCCGCATGGCAAGCCCGCTCCTGCTCCGGAGAATGCATAATGTTCAAGAAAATTCTTATTGCAAATCGCGGTGAAGTTGCACTGCGCGTCATGCGCGCCGCACGTGAGCTGGGCGTTAAAACCGTCGCAGTGTACTCCACCGAAGACAAAGACACCTACCCGGTTAAGTATGCCGATGAGGCCGTTTGCATTGGCCCTGCCCCTGCTGGCAAAAGCTACCTGGTGATGTCCAACATCATCGCCGCAGCTAAAACAACGGGTGCTGAAGCCATCCATCCCGGCTACGGCTTCTTGGCCGAAAACGCCGACTTCGCTCGTGCATGTGTTGACAACGATCTGGTGTTCATCGGCCCTTCCGCCGACTGCATCGATCGCATGGGCGATAAAAGCTCGGCCCGTGAAACCATGAAGGCATGCGGCGTTCCCACCGTTCCCGGCTCCGATGGCTGCATCGATACCGTTGAAGAGGCAAAAGCGTTTGCCGACAACGTTGGCTATCCGGTGCTCATCAAGGCAACCGCCGGCGGCGGCGGCAAGGGCATGCGCGAAGTGCATGCTCCCGAAGATCTTGAGTCGCAATACATGGCCGCCCGTGCCGAAGTTGGTGCGGCGTTTGGCAACGATGGTGTTTACCTCGAGAAGCTGGTTCTGCGTCCTCGCCACGTTGAGGTGCAGGTTCTTGCCGACAACTTTGGCAACAACGTTGCACTGTGCGAACGTGACTGCTCGGTGCAGCGCCGTCATCAAAAGCTCATCGAAGAGGCTCCCTCGCCGGCTCTGTCCGACGAGCTGCGTCGCGCTATGAGCGTGGCAGCTGCCAAGGCCGTTCGCGCGGTTGACTACCGCAATGCCGGCACCGTTGAGTTCTTGCTGGACACCGACGGCAATTTCTACTTCATGGAAATGAACACCCGTGTTCAGGTTGAGCATCCGGTTTCTGAGGAAATCACGGGCACCGACATCATCAAAGAGCAGTTGCGCATTGCCTCTGGTGAGCCCATGAGCTGCGCCGATCGTGCGCCGTTCAGCCCCTTCGGCCATGCTATGGAGTTCCGTATCAATGCCGAGGATCCTGCGCATGGGTTCCGTCCCTGCCCGGGCACCATTACCAAGTTCATTCCGCCCGCGGGTCCTGGCGTGCGCGTTGAAAACTACGTGCAATCCGGTACGAAGATTTCGCCATACTACGACTCGCTGGTCGCAAAACTCATCGTTCATGGCGCTACGCGCGAGGAGGCAATTGCTCGCGGCCGCCGCGCTTTGGATGAGTTTGTGATCGAGGGCATCCAGACCACCATTCCGTTCCATAAGCGCGTGCTTGAGAACGAGGTGTTCTGCGCCGGTGAAGCCACCACCGACTTCATTGAAACCCAGATGGGAGATTTGCTATGACGGATCTGAACGTTGAGGGAATGGCCGTTGCTCCAAGCGTCGTTGAGACCATCATCACCTATGCGGTGAAAGAGGTTGAAGGCGTGGTTGGCATCGGTACGCCCCCTGCGGGTCTTCTGGAAATGATTTCGAAGCCTGCAACGCCCAGCATCGAGGTCAGTGTTTCAGAAGATAAGAAAATCGAAGTTGTGCTGCACATCAGCGTTAAGTACGGCTGCGTGCTCCCCGATGTTGCGGCAAACGTGCGCACGGCAATTGCAGATGCGGTTGCCGCGCAGGTAGGCGCCGAAGTAAGCAATGTTGACGTCTACATCGACGGCATTGAGTTCGTTGACTAGTTACTGCGAACGCGAGTCGTTATTTGAGCTTTAAGCGGTTTACAAGCTCCCGAAATTTGAAAAGCGAGGTATAGAAGCGCCCATGGCCGGTAGAAGGAAAAAACACGCGCATAGTGCTGCGCGAGAAAGTGCTTTGGCGCTTCTGTACTCAAGCGATATCACCGAGCAAAACGTAATCGATATCGTCGAGGCGGGGCGCTACCCTGCAGACGATATCGATTTCGCTCCTTATGCGGAATCGCTGGTGCGCGGCGTTTGCGACCAGCGGGAACGCATCGACCAGCAACTTGTAGCCGTCTCCGAGAACTGGGCGCTTGATCGCATGCCCGTGGTCGATCGCGCAATCTTGCGCCTTGCGGTGTACGAGATGCTGTTCGTAGAGGACGTTCCCGTATCGGTAACCATCAACGAGGCTGTTGAATTGGCTAAAGCCTACGGCGGGGAGGACGATTCCTCTCGATTCGTGAACGGCGTGCTTGGCAGAATTGCCCGTCAGTTGGAGGCCGAAAGCGCATCTGTGGCCGCAGCAGCCGAAGCCTCTGAAAACGAATCAGCCGCAGAAGAGAGCGCCCCGGTGGGCGAGGAGAGCGCAGCCGCCGAAGAAGACGCCGCCGGTTTTCCTGAAGAGGCGCCCTTGGCTTCCTCTTCGCAATTGAGCGTCGACGCGGAGTAACATATGGACGCGCGCGACGCCACCCCTTTTGCCGAGGTTAAAACCCGGCTTGACGAAATCGTGGAAGCGGTAAGCGACGAGTCGCTTTCGCTTGACGATGCATTAACGTTGTACGAAGAAGCGGTTTCGCTGGGCCTTAAGGTGAGCGATCTGCTGGAATCAAGCATTACTCCGTCCGAAGAAGCCCAAGTGGCCGATGAGGGCGGTGAAAACGATGCTGTAGCTGCGTCTGATAAAACCGATGAGGTGGACGCTGGCGAAGGCATTGCGTAGGAGGCCTTATGGCTGAGCGCATTCTGGATTCTATTTCCGCTCCCCAGGATTTGCGGGTGCTAAGCGATGATGAGCTCAAAATCCTCGCTGGCGAAATACGCGAAGAAATAGTTACCGTGACCTCCAAAACAGGAGGTCATGTAGCTTCTTCTCTGGGCGCCGTCGAGATAATCCTGGCGGTTCATTCGCTTATTGACAGCCCTCACGACAAGCTTGTGTTCGACGTGGGTCACCAAGCGTATGCCCACAAGCTGGTAACAGGGCGCCTGAATCGCTTTTCCACGCTCAGGCAGTTTGAAGGCATCTCGGGATTTCCCCGTCCTAAAGAAAGCCCCCATGACGTGCATCCTTCGGGTCATGCTTCCGATTCGCTTTCGATTGCGCTCGGTTTGGCGAAAGCGCGCCAGCTGCGCGGCACGGACGAAAAAATAGTGGCCATCATAGGCGATGCGGCGCTCTCGGGCGGTATGGCGTGTGAAGCTCTTAACACCATTGGCCAACTGCAGCTTCCCATTGTCATCATTCTCAACGATAACGAGATGTCAATCTCGAAAAACGTGGGCGCTCTCATGAAGCATCTGGGCGCTGTGCGCTCATCTGCCCGCTACCGTCAGGCGCGTGATAGCGCGCAGGCATCGCTGGAAAGCGGCGGCGCTATGGGAAACGCCGTGGTGTCGTTTGGCCGCAATGTCAAAGAGTCCATGAAGCAATTCGTGCTCCCGCAGTCTTCGATGCTGTTCGAAAAGCTGGGAATAATTTGCACGCCACCCGTTGACGGCAACGACATCGTGGCGCACAAGGACATTCTTAAAACCGCTTTGGCATCGGATGGCCCGGTGCTGGTGCACGCGGTAACCAAAAAGGGCAAAGGCTACACGCCGGCCGAAACAGAGCCCGAGCGATTCCATGGCCCCAGTGGCTACGATATTGAAACGGGTGCCAGCATTAGCAAGCCCGCAGCGGCTCCCACGTTTACCGAGGTTTTTGGCAACGCGCTCATTAAAGAGGCTGCGCGCGACGAACGTGTTGTGGCCATAACCGCTGCCATGAAAAGCGGAACGGGGCTCGACAAGTTCGCTAGCGAATTCCCCAGACGTTTCGTTGATGTGGGCATTGCCGAAGAAAACGCGGTGGCAATGGCAGCTGGGTTGGCCATTGGTGGCATGAAACCCGTGGTAGCCATTTACTCAACGTTTTTGCAGCGCGCGTTCGATCAAATTGTCATCAACGTGGCGTTGCCCAACCTCAATGTGGTGTTTGCTATTGATCGTGCGGGTGTTGTAGGGGCCGATGGCTCAACGCACAACGGCATGTTCGACATTGCGTATTTGCGCACCATTCCTCATATGCGCATAATAGCGCCCTCAAACGAAGCCGATTTGGCGTGCGCTTTGCACACGGCTTTATTGCTGGAAGGGCCAGTTGCGGTGCGCTATCCGCGTGGTGCGGCAGCCGGTGTTGATGTTCCCGAAGAGCCTTTTGAGCTCGCTGAGGGAAAAGGCGAGCTGCGTCGCGAGGGATCCGATATCGCGATTTTGGCTTGGGGCGACATGGTGAAAACCAGTTTGGCGGCGGCTGAACTCTTGGCGGAGCAGGGCGTTGATGCGCGCGTTGTTGACATGCGCTGGGTAAAACCGCTTGACCGCGAGGCAATTGCGCACGCTGCGTCCACCAATTTGGTGGTTACTGTTGAGGACGGCGTAATCGCAGGCGGTGTAGGCGAAGCGGTGATGAACGTTCTCATGGAAATGAGCAGCAAGACGCCGGTGCTTTCTTTGGGCGCAGGCGACCGTTTTGTTACGCACGGGACGCAGGCTCAGCTCCTGCACCTGTTGGGTCTTGACGCCGAGGGTATTTGCGACAGCGTTTTGAAAAAACTGGCGCAGGAATCGCTGGGCAGCATCTCTTAACGAACGCCTCGCGTTCTGGCCGTTTCTGCAGTATTTCGATTGCATTTGCACAGGTTCGTGAGCGCGTGCGAAGTGTGCGTTCGCGCGTTTGTGAAATCGCGTGGTGAGACAACGCGTATCTGTGCCAGAACCCTCGCCAGCGTGCTTTTTAACGCGCCGATCGCGTGATCGGGTGATGTCGAAGATACCAGCTCATATGAGTATTACCCAATTCGTGAGAAATAAAGAACGTCTAAGAAATGTTGGTAACGCGTAGCGTTGTGCGTGTTATACTATGACGGCTTGTAAATCGGACTGCAAGCAATAAGTATTGGCCCCCGAGACATGTAGTTGCACGGCGTTTGGTTTCACGGCGTTACCGAACATGGAGTATGTTGGCAATCAATCATGGCGAAGGGTCCCTGAGAACTGAAAGGGGTCCGTTTTGACCGAAATCAACAATCCGTCCGTCATCGACTTCAGCGATATCTCTGATGAGCAGATGAATCAAATGATCGATGGCACCCTGACCGAATTCGACGAAGGCGATCTGGTGGATGGCACCATCGTTAAAATCGAGCGCGATGAAGTGCTGGTCGACATTGGGTTCAAGAGCGAAGGCGTTATTCCTGTTCGTGAGCTGTCCATTCGCAAGGACGCCGATCCTGCCGACTTGGTAAACGTGGGTGACAAAATCGAAGCCCTCGTACTTCAAAAAGAGGACAAGGACGGTCGCCTCATCCTTTCCAAGAAGCGTGCCGAGTACGAGCGCGCTTGGATCTCCGTCGAGGAGAAGTTCAAGGCTGGCGAGCCCGTTACCGGCGAGGTTATCGAGGTTGTCAAGGGCGGTCTTATTCTGGACATCGGCCTGCGCGGCTTCCTGCCCGCATCGCTGGTTGACCTTCGCCGCGTGAAGGATCTTGATGCTTACATGGGCACCGAGCTCGAGGCCCGCATCATCGAGATGGATCGCAACCGCAACAACGTCGTGCTTTCCCGCCGCGTTCTGCTTGAGGAAGGCCGCAAGAACGAGCGTGTTGAGATTCTTGCCAAGCTTACCAAGGGTATGCGCTTGAAGGGCGCTGTCTCCTCCATCGTCGACTTCGGTGCATTTGTCGACCTGGGCGGCATCGACGGTCTGGTTCACATCTCCGAGCTTTCTTGGAACCACGTCAACCATCCTTCCGAGGTTGTTAAGGTCGGCCAAGAGGTTGAGGTTGAGGTTCTCGACGTCGATCTTCAGCGTGAGCGCATCTCGCTCGGTCTGAAGCAGACCATGCCCGATCCGTGGGTAAAACTGGTTGAGAGCTATCCCGTTGGCACCATTGTTGACGGCACCGTTACCAAAACCGTTCCGTTTGGCGCATTCGTTGCACTGGGCGAGAACACCGAGGGCCTGGTACACATTTCCGAAATGGCACCGCGTCACATCGAAACCCCTGCCCAGGTAGTTAAGGTTGGCGATGTGGTCAAGGTTAAGGTTATGGACATCAACCCCGAGCGTCGTCGCATCAGCCTCTCCATGAAGGCCGCTGCTGCTGAGCTTGGCATCGAGATCGAAGTTGATGAAACCATCCAGCCTGAAGAGCGTCCGGCTCGCAAGAACCGTCGCGACGAGAAGAAGCCTGAAGAGGGCGCCGAGGCACCTGCTGAGGCAACCGAGGCTTCTGCAGAAGAGGCTACCGAGGCTGCTGAATAACAGCCATACAAGCCATCCTGCACGTTGGGTGTAGCATAAAAGGAGGCCAACCGAACTGGTTGGCCTCCTTTGTTTTGGTTTGCACGCAGTACCCCTATTCGATCGACTGAACTAGCGGCCTGTAAATAATCGCCCCGGACGCGCTTTTGTCCTTTAACCTCACTTTTGTCCTTTAACCCGCTTACGTGGTGCGTCGCGGTTGCTCTTGCGCAAGCCCGCTATTCCGCAGCGGGCTCGCTTGCGGTTTCGGAGCTTTCGGAGCTTGCTTGGGTTTCGCGTACCGGCAAATACGACCGTACGGCGTCGTTTATCATGCCAACGTAAGCGGCTGCGCCTTCTTCGGACAAATGAGTGCCGTCTCCGTCGAAATACTCGGGATGTCCGCTGGAGTAACTGAACCAGTCAATAAGCTGCACGTTGTCGTAGCGCTGGGCAGCAAGGGCAAGCGCTTCGTTTGAGATATTTTGCCAATCGGTGGTTGAGCGCGTGTTGATGAACCACACATGCTTCTGCGATCCTATGGCCTCCATAAGCTCGTCCACTTGTTCCTGGTCGACGATTCCGTTTGTGCCCAAAGCGAACACCACCACGTCGCCCACGTATCCTTCGTTGTTGTAGCTTTGATAGAGGCCCACGGCCTCGTAAAACTGCCGGTTGATGAGCGCATCTATGAGACCGCGTTCGAATTGCGCATCAAAGTAGGGAATGGTGCGCACCGATACCGAGTCTCCTATTAAAACGATGTCAAAACGCTTCGCGGCTGCTTCAGCTTCGGCTTGTGCGGCTGCTTGGTCGGCGGCGGCTTGTTCGGCCGCCAGCGAAACGTTGGTCTGCACCTCGTTGTTTTCCAGCAGGTGACCCCCTTCAAGGGCGCTGGTTTCGGGGACGACGGCGCATCCTATGAGAGCTATGGCGCACACGGCGCAACTTGCGGCCACACCGACGGTTCTCCGGCGCGCCCAAGCTCCAATAGCTTCAAGCTTCTGCGCAGGGGTTTCGGCCTTTTCCTTCAATTCGTTGAGGAAGCGTCCAATTGCACCGTGGCGAATGGGGTCTTCCACAAAGGTGTAGGAGAACCAGGTAATCGCAAACATAAGGGCGAGCTGGATGATCCGCAGCCACCAGGGCACTTCGGTTTGCATGTTGCCGGGTGTGGTGAGCAGCAGCACCGGAAAGTGCCACAAATACAGCGAGTAGCTGAGCTTGCCTATCCATACCAGCGGCTTCAACGAGAACAGCTTGGCAAGAAGGCTTACCGGGTGCACCATGATGGCAATGGCGATTGCGGTGAGCAGCGAGCAAAGAGCCAGTCCGCCGCGATAAGGAAACGCGCTGAACCCGTTGGTGAAAATCACCATGCACACAAGGCCTGCTACTGCGGCAAAGCCAATACCGTCAAAGGCGATGCGTTCTTGGTGCGTCAAGGAGGCTCCGCTGGATTCGGCCAGGAAGCGCGAAGGCCACACCATGGCGAGCAATGAGCCGGCCAGCAGGCTGAACGCACGGGTGTCGGTTCCGTAGTAAATGCGGCTGGGATCGGCGGTGGGGCTGTACAGGATGGCCATGAGCAGCACAGAAAGCACGATAAGAATAAGCGTGACCTTCTGCAGCGTCTTCTTGTTCATCCCGAAACGGAGCGCCAGCAGCAAAAATACCGGCCACACCAAATAGAATTGCTCTTCAATTGAGAGCGACCAGCAGTGGTTCAGTGGCGAAGGCGCGCCCAATGCCTGGAAATACGAAACATCATGGAATATCTGCCACCAGTTGTTGAAAAACAGCGCGGTGGGTATGATATCGGGTCGCATTTTGCTGAGGAGCGCATGGTTGAACAGGACGCACAAGGCGCATACGCATATCAGCATGAAGAAGACCGCAGGTATGATGCGCCTTATGCGGCGCATCCAGAAGTCTTTCAGGTCGATGGTGCCGCTTGCGTCGAATTCGGCCATCAGAAGCCCGGTGATCAGGTATCCCGACAAAACAAAGAACATGGTGACGCCCAGCAGGCCACCGCGCGCCCAGGGCATACCCATGTGGTAGGCGATGACGGCTAAAACGGCAAACGCGCGCAAGCCATCAAGGGCAGGAATGTATCGGGATTTCGGTCGAGCCATTTAAACGATCTCCAAGCAAGTTCGAGTAAAGCAATCGCCTTTGGCAGGCGGTCTGAGTGCCTCATGCGCTCGTTCGATTTGCCCGTTGCGTAACGCGGTAGTCCATGCGAGCACCCCGTGCCCAAGGCAGGGAATTAGTATACGCCACCGTCGCTGCAAAGTATGATGTATGCGCATATACAACATGCTTTGTTTGGGTTTGGGGCGCTTGCTGCGTGGCGCGGATGCAGCCCTACCGAAAAGGCCCAATCTGTTGCCGTGGGGTCCAAATCAAGTTCCAGATGTATAGTGGCGTCGTGTATTATAGGCACGACGGTTTATGATGAAAGCCGCGCACGGTGTGCGTTGAAAGCGTGCCGGAAGCGGATTGCAAATATGAGGAGGCTTGGAATGAAAACGATTTTTGTCGTCGGCGGTATGGGAGCAGGCAAATCGACGGCTCGCAAAGCCCTTGTCGACCAAGGCCTCGAATACATCGACCTCGATAAGCTTGGTCATGATGTTCTTACCTGGGACGTGGTAAAGGAAGACCTGCGAGAGGTTTTCGGTCCCGATATTTTCAACGAAGCCGGTGAGGTTGACCGCTCCGCTCTTGCGCGCAAGGCCTTTGTTACGCCTGCGGAAACGCGCAAACTCAATCGCATCACCCAGCCGCGCATCGAGGAATTGTTCACCGAGAAGCTTGACGAGCTCAAGAAAAAGGGCTGCAAGGTTGTGGTGGTTGAGTACTCGGTGTTCAAAGACCGCGCGTCGTCAATGGCGTACAGCGCCGATGTAGTGATTGCCGTTGTGGCCCCGATGGACGTCCGCATCAAGCGTGCCGTGGCATCGGGATTTGCCGAAGAGGACGTGCGTCATCGCATTGCCAAGCAAATTACCGACGCCGAGCGCATCGAACAGTCCGATGTTGTCTTCGTAAACGATTCCACGAAAGAAGAGCTGTACAACAAGGTGCTTGTCTGGTGGAACGAGTTCAAAAAGCAGGAAGGCCTTGACGATTAATGCCGCACCTCTCAAGTCTTGAGGGCGCAAAGATGGAGGGCAAGCTGCCTGAAGTGCGGCTTGCCTCCACTCCGTTGCGCGTTGTTTCCCCTTATGAGCCCGCCGGCGATCAGCCGCAAGCCATTGAAGCGCTGGCGCAGGGCATTCGCGATGGCCTGCGCTACCAAACGCTGCTGGGCGTTACGGGATCGGGCAAAACCTTCACGATGGCCAAAACCATCGAGGCGGTTCAAAAGCCGACGCTGGTTTTGGCTCCCAACAAAACGCTGGCCGCGCAGCTTGCGGGCGAGCTGAAGGAATTCTTCCCCGATAACGCCGTGGTGTATTTCGTCAGCTATTACGACTACTACCAGCCCGAGGCGTACGTTCCCTCGTCTGACACGTTCATAGAAAAAGATGCCTCCATTAACGAAGAGGTTGAAAAACTGCGTCATGCGGCCACATCGGCGCTGCTCTCGCGTCGCGACTGCGTGGTGGTGGCATCGGTGAGCTGCATTTACGGCATTGGCTCGCCCATGGATTACGCGGGTTTGGCGGTGTTTTTGGATCGCGAAAAGCCAGCGGAGCGCGATGATGTTATCCACAACCTCATCGATATCCAATACGATCGCAACGATTATGAGCTTGCGCGCGGAACGTTTCGCGTGCGCGGTGATGCGCTGGACGTGTTTCCTCCCTACGCTGACAATCCGGTGCGCATCGAGTTTTGGGGCGACGAGATAGAGCAAATTGCCGAAATTGACAACGTCACGGGCGAGGTGCTGCGCACCTACGAAGCGCTTCCCATTTGGCCCGCTTCGCACTATGTTACCGCGCGACCCAAAATGGAGCATGCTATTACCACCATTCGCGAGGAGCTGCGCGGCCGCTTGGAAGAGTTCCGTCGCGAAGGCAAGCTTCTTGAAGCCGAGCGTTTGGAAATGCGCACAAGCTACGATCTTGAGATGCTTGAGACCATGGGCTTTTGCTCGGGCATCGAAAACTATTCGCGCCATCTTGATGGCCGAAACCCCGGCGAGCCTCCCTATACGCTCATCGACTATCTCCCCGATGATTTTTTGTGCATCATCGACGAAAGCCATGTGACGGTGCCGCAGATTCGCGGTATGCACGAGGGCGACCGCTCGCGCAAGGTCACGCTCGCCGAGCATGGTTTCAGGCTGCCCAGCTGCCTGGACAACCGCCCGCTTCGTTTCGACGAATTCGAGCAGCGCGTTCCGCAGTTCGTGTACGTATCGGCTACGCCCGGCGATTACGAGGAGCGCGTAAGTCAGGCCCAGGTTGAGCAGATTATCAGGCCCACAGGACTGCTGGATCCCGAAATTATCGTTCGCCCAGTCGCCTCGCAAATTGACGACATCATTGACGAAGCACGTACGCGCGCTGGCAAAGATGAGCGCGTCCTTATTACCACGCTCACCAAAAAGATGGCGGAAGACCTTACCGATCACTTGCTTGATCAGGGTATAAAGGCACGTTACATGCATTCGGACATCGCGACGCTCGAGCGCGTTGAAATCTTGCGCGATTTGCGCATGGGCAAGTTCGATACGCTGGTGGGCATCAACCTGCTGCGCGAGGGTCTTGACCTGCCCGAGGTATCGCTGGTGGCAATTCTCGATGCCGACAAAGAAGGCTTCCTCCGCAACCATCGGTCGCTCATTCAAACCATCGGTCGCGCGGCCCGCAACGTTTCGGGCCAGGTAATTATGTACGCCGACAAGATTACCGACTCCATGCGGCGTGCCATAGACGAAACGCGTCGTCGTCGCGAGATCCAGATGCGCTTCAACGAAGAGCATGGCATTGAGCCGCAAACCATCCGCAAGGCCATCAATAACATCATGGGCTTTGTGACCGAGCAAGAGGGCGGTCAATCGGCTGAGGATATCAACAAACAGCTGGCAGAGCTTTCGCGTGAAGAGGTGCTGCGCATCATTTCCAGCATGGAAGACGAAATGGCCCTGGCCTCGAAGAACATGGACTTCGAGCAAGCTGCCCATCTGCGCGATCAGGTGGTTAAACTGCGCGCCCAGGTGGAGGGCACGTCCGAAGCGGATGCGCTGGCCGACTTGAAAAAGCAGGCGCGCAAAGGAAGCGCTTTCGGCAACCGCAAGCATGCAGCATACGGTTCGGGGCGCCGCGCATAATGAGCGCCGCAAAGGCGAAAACCCTTGCGTTTTTAACTGTGGTGGCTGCGTGCTGCGTGCTGCTTTGCGCGACGGCGTCTTGTGCTCACGATAGCTCGCGAACGTCTTCTTCAGCCGCTTCTGGCGAAACCGCTTTTCTGGAGGTGGAAGACGAGACTGTGCGCGAAGAGCCCTTCTTGGTCTCTTTGGGTTTTATTGGCGATATAAACTTTGCCGACGACTATTACCCCATGCAGCACCTTGCGAATGCGGGGTCGACCAACATCGCCGACGGCATCGATCCGTCGTTCATAGCGCTTATGAACGACGTGGATGTGATGTGGGCTAACAACGAATTTGTTTACAGCACAAGTGAAGAGCCCCTGCCAGGGAAAAAGTATACGTTCCGCGCGTCACCATCCAACGTTTCCTATTTGAGCGATCTGGGCATAGATATTGTGGGCTTGGCAAACAACCATACGTTTGACTACGGCGCGCAATCGTTTATTGACACGATGGACACGCTTGAGGGCGCCGGCATTGCCTATGTGGGCGCGGGGCGCAACGACCAGCAGGCGTACGCGCCCGTTTATAAGGAAGTTGACGGCATCACGATTGCCTACGTTGCGGCTTCGAGCGCGGAAAACACCATCTACACGCTGGAGGCGACGCCCACCGAGCCGGGTATTGCCTGGTGCTACGACAACGAGCGGTTTTTGCAATCGGTGCGCGAGGCTGCGGCAAATGCCGACTTTGTGGTGGTACTGCCCCATTGGGGCGTTGAGCATTCGGCGGCCTTTACCGACGAGCAGGCCGAATTTGCCCATCAGTATATCGACGCTGGTGCCGATATAGTTGTTGGTGCGCATCCGCACGTCTTACAGGGCATCGAAAGCTACCACGGGAAGCCCATCTTCTACAGTCTGGGTAATTTTTGGTTTGACTCCTACAACATTTTCACCGCACTGGTTGAGGTGCGCATCCAGGGGGTTCGTTTGCCCGAAGGGGGCATCAAGGGCGAACCTGCCGTGACGGTGGTTGTTCATCCCGGGGTGCAATACAACGTGTTCACGTCTTGGGAAGAGGGCACCGAGGCGGGCCAGCGGGCTCTTCAGGGCCTCTCCGACCTCTCGGTTAATGCGTCAATTGCTGAAGACGGAACCGTGCAGTTGGGGTAGCGCATGGCTTTTGCTAGCTCAGCTCGTCGGTGTCCAGCACAATAGTGAACGGCCCGTCGTTTACCAAGCTCACTTGCATGTCGGCGCCGAACTCGCCTGATTCGACGTGCGGGACATCAAGGCGCGCACGTTCAAGAAACAGCTCGTACAAGCGGTTCGCCTCATCGGGTGAACCCGATTCGGTAAACGAAGGACGATTGCCGCGGCGGCAGTTTGCGAACAACGTAAACTGGGAAACAATGAGCACGCTGCCCTTGACGTCGGCGAGGGCAAGGTTTGTTTTTCCGTTCTCGTCCCCAAAAATGCGCAGTTTGAAAATTTTCGTCCACAGGCGTTCAACCTGCGCTTCGGTATCGTTTCTGCCAACACCCAGGAAGATAAGAAGTCCGCGGTCAATTACGCCGCAGACGTTTCCGTCGATGCTTACACGAGCGTTTGAAACTCGTTGGATAACTGCGCGCATGCATCCTCCTGAGGTCATTGGATTTGGGTAGAATTATGTGATGCCAGCTAGATTCTAACCTTACCGGGACAAAGGTGCCACTCGGTTGAGCGATGTTGGTGTGCTGTCGGTTGATTGGAAGATTCTTGTTGGGTTCGCTTTGCTATACTCACAATGACGTTATCAACCAGTGGGGGACCCATGATTGATGAAATACAGGTGCGCAATGTCGCCCTCATACAGCAAGCAGCTCTGGTGCCTTCTCGGGGCTTGACGGTGCTCACTGGCGAAACCGGTGCGGGCAAAACCGCCCTGCTCTCTGCGCTTAAATTGCTCATGGGTGCGCGGGCCGACCGCGATATGGTGCGCGACGGCACCGATGAGCTTGAAGTTTCCGGAAGGTTCTTCAATCTGGGCACTTCAGGCGATTGCGAGCTGGCTCCAGAAGATGACGAATCGCTTTCAGCCGCGAGCGATTCGCCTTCTTCGAAGGATGCACAAGACTGGGGAAATGACGAGCTGCCGTTTGATTTCGACGACGAAACGGTAGTCTCGCGACGCGTGGGAAGCGATGGCCGTTCGCGGGCCTCAATCAATGGCTCGTTGGCAAGCGTTCGTGAGCTTGCGGCACTGGTGGCGCCTTCTATCGATTTGTGCGGACAGTTTGAGCATCAGCAACTTATGAGGCCTGCAACGCATGTTGCGCTTTTGGACGCGTGGGCGCGCGAGCACGTTGCCGCGCCTTTGGAGGCCTACCGCTGCGCTTTTAAAGCGGCCCATGCGGCAGCGGAGGAGTTCGAACGCGTTCGTGAGGCCACAAATGCAACATCCGCAAAAGTTGATGAGGCGCGTTTTGTACTTAAGCGCATAGACGAGGTATCTCCCCAAGAAGGGGAGTTCGAGCAGCTAAAACTCGATCTGGCACGAGCTGAGCATGCGGAATCGCTGGCTGTGGCTTTGCAGGGCTCCTACGCTGCGCTTTCCGATGATGGCGCCGTTTTGGATCAGCTGAATCAAGCCGCGCATTTGCTTGAGACGGCGGGGCGCGTGGACGAGGAATTGCAAACGTTGGCCGAGTCGCTTCGTGAGGCTGGCTACGTGATAGAAGATGTCGCTCGTGAAGTGCGCGCGCATCAGGACGACATCGAGTTCGACCCCGACTTGCTGGCTGAAAAACAGGAGCGCTTCTCGCAGTTGCAAGGTCTTATGCGAAAGTACGGCCCCACTATGGAGCAGGTTCTGGAGCATCGGGCGCAAGCCGAAGAAATTGTGGCGCTTGTGGATAACGGCGAACAGCGTTTGCACGAAGCCCAAGAGGCACTTGATGCCGCCGAGGCTGCGCTTTTTGAAGCCGCTGACAAGCTGGACGAGCAACGAAGCTTTGCCGCCCCGCTGTTCGCGCAGGCGGTAACCGAGGTTATGGCCAAATTGGAAATGGGCTCTGCGCAGCTGTTGTGCACCGTGGAACGCTTGGATCGCGCTTCGTGGACGAGCGCGGGCCCCTCGCGCGTTGAATTCATGTACCGTCCGGGAAAGGGCATGACCGCGCGTCCGCTTGCGCGCATTGCGTCAGGTGGCGAAGTAAGCCGCGTCATGCTTGCAACCAAGGTTGTTCTGGGAAAAACCGACAGCGTTGACACGTTGGTTTTCGACGAAGTGGATGCAGGGGTAGGCGGCTCAACCGCTCTCGCCCTTGCTCAAGTAATAGCCGATTTGGCGAAAACGCATCAGGTTATCGTGGTAACGCATCTTGCTCAGGTTGCCGTGTACGGCGACGTTCACTACGTGGTGTCCAAAAAGCTTGACGGGGACGACCAAATTCCCCAAACGGTGATTGAGCGCGTTTCCGGGGATCGCCGCGAATGCGAGATTGCGCGCATGCTGTCGGGCGATACCAGCGATGTTTCGCGTGCTCACGCGCGCGAGATGCTTGAGCATGCCCGTGCGTTTTAACGTGCAGTTGGACCTTTTTCGCACCTTAAGTTTTCGCTTTGCGGCAATTGCTCCGAGCGCGTTGGAGCCATGCCCAAAAACGGCACGATGAATGCAAGATTGCACCGTTCGGAAAAAAATTAAAATAACAGCTTGACTTAAATACTACGTCGCGATAAAGTGCACATCACAATTGAATAGCTCAAACCGATGAGGCGAAAGTAACGTCAGCAGAGGCGCTCACAGAGAGCGGGCGATGGTGAAAATCCCGCAGTAGCTGGTTGGCAAATGGGTCGCCGAGGGAAAGGGGAACGGCCGCAAGGCTCAGTATCCGGACCGTGAGCCCGCGTTAGAGGCAGGACATGTGTTGGCATGTTCGTGAGAGGGTTCTCGACCAGAACCAAGCAAAGGTGGCACCGCAGGTTTATCAAGCCTGTCCTTTGAAGCTCGCAAGAGCTTGAAAGGACAGGCTTTTTTACTGTCGGTAGGTCACAAAGCTGCACAGTGCAGCCAAGCGCAATAAGTCGCGAAAGCGCGGTAAGACGCAGGTGCAAAGGGGATGGTCGTAGGGTCTCATTCGAGCCAGCCGGCATAACGAAATCGCCCGAAAGGGCATGTCGGCGGGTAACCGCCAAGAAAGGAATGAGGACCTATGAACCGCATCGACAGCAACGCTACCACCACCGTATCCGCCTCTTCTGCAGCTGCTGCAAGCGCAATTGATTCTCCGCGCGCCGCAAAGCGCACGATTGCCGCTGAGCAGAAAAAAGAAGGTCTTACGACGCAAGATCTTATTCTTATTGCGGTCCTGCTTGCCGCAGGAGCCGTTCTCAAGCTTACTGTGGCTTCCTTCTTCGCTTCGTTTGGCATGAAACCCAACTTCATCATTGCCATGTACTGCTTGGCTATTATTCTTACGAAACCCAAGGTGGGGCAGGCAGTGGTTATTGGCCTTATAGCGGGTCTTATCTGCCAGCTTCCCATGCTCAACGCCACACCGCTGTTGAACATCGTCTCCGAAACGCTGGGCGCATTTGTATGCGGCATGCTGGTTAACGTGAGCATGCGCGCCGGCAAACTCGATTTGAATCCCTTTGTGAACACGTTCTTCTCCACGGTTGTTTCTGGCGGCAGTTTCGCGCTCATGGCTATCTTCATCAACGTCATCTCCAAGGGCGGAACGCAGGAAACCGTTATGGCCGCCATCGTTTCCTATGCGCTCATCGTGCTGGGAACCGCCACGTTCAACGCCATTCTGAACACCGTTTTGGTTCCGCCGATGCGCAAGGTTCTCAAGCGTTAGTGAGCAGTGCGGGATTACGGTTTATGCGCTTTGCGGCTATGGGGGCCACTATGATAAAGATCGAGAATTTCACGTTTTGCTACCGGGAGCATAAGAATCCCGTAGTTCAAGACATCAACCTGACCATCCCCAAGGGATCGTTTGTGGGGATAACGGGTGCCGCGGGATCTGGTAAATCGACGCTTACGTATGCGATGAATGGCATTATTCCGCACTGTTATCCGGGCGATTACTACGGGAGCGTTACCGTGGGTGGCTTGGATACGTGCGAAACGAGCCTCACCGATATTTCGCGGCTGGTTGGCAGTGTGTGCCAGGATATCGATTCGCAGATGGTGGCCCCCATCGTGGAAGACGAGGTGCTGTACGGACTTGAGAATTTCGGGTTCGCGCACGAATCCATCGAAGCGCGCATTGATGCCGCCTTGGACGATATGGGCATTGGTGATTTGCGACAGCGCTCCATCGCCTCCCTTTCGGGCGGACAAAAGCAAAAGGTTGCCATAGCTTCGATTTTGGCCATGGATCCTGAGGTTTTGATACTGGACGAACCCACGGCAGAGCTTGACCCGGCAAGTTCGCTGAACGTGTTCGCCCTGCTCGCACGCTATGCCCGTGAGCATGGAACCACGGTGGTTGTGGTCGAGCAGAAAATTGCCCTTCTGTCGGACTTCGCTGACATGCTGGTAATCATGGATGGCGGTCGCATTGCCTTTGCCGATACGCCGCAGCGTGTTCTGGCGCACAGCGACCAGCTTTTGAAGCTTGGCGTGAACTGCCCCCGAGCAACCACCCTTATGAATCGTTTGCGTATGGCGGGGCTATACGAGGGGCCAACGTGCCGCAACGTCCGCGAGGCGGCCAACGGGTTGAAAGCGGTGGTCGCATGATCGAGTTTTCGCATGTGAGCGCTTCTTACGATGCGCAGATCAAGATTCTTGACGATGTGAGCTTCACAGTGAGCGATGGCGAGTTCGTCGCGTTTGTGGGGACCAACGGAGCGGGGAAGTCAACCACCATGCGCCTTATTAACGGGCTGTTGAAGCCCGACGCGGGCGAAGTGCTTATTGACGGGACCCCTACAACCTCGCTGAGAACCAGTGAGCTCGCGCGCAAGGTTGGCTTTTTGTTCCAGAACCCCGATAGCCAAATTTGCTGTGCGACGGTGCGCGAGGAGCTTGCCTTCGGGTTCAAAGCGCAAGGAGCTTTCGACGATGCCGCTGCCGCGCGTGTTGAGCAGGTAATAGCGCAATTCGACTTCGATGGCGATGCGGACCCGTTCCTGCTTAATCGCGGTACGCGTCAGCTGTTGGCGCTTGCCTCCATCGTGGTCATGGCGCCTCCCGTAATCATTCTTGACGAGCCGACGACGGGTTTGGATTATCGCGAATGCGCGAAGGTGATGGCTATCATTCGCCAGCTGCACGAGAGCGGCTCAACCGTGGTGATGGTGTGCCACGATATGGAAGTTGTTGCCGATTTTGCCGAGCGCGTCATTGTTATGAGCGCGGGCAAGGTGGTCGATCAGGGCCCGACGTTTGATGTCTTGCGCAAGCGCGAAACCCTGAAGGCAGCGTCGCTGGTGCCGCCTCAGATGGTAGCCTTGTCGCTTGCCCTTGCTGCGGAAGACGAGCGTTTTGCCGCATCGGGTGTTTCGCAGGCGAACACGATTGACGAGATGGCTGATGCGGTTGCGCATATGCGCGGCGTTGACTACCGCGGTCCGCGCGGCGTTGAAGACGCGGAAGATCGCAGCCTTGAAGGAGCGCGCCATGAATAGTTTTTTGGAATATGTGCCAGGGGACAGCGTACTGCACCGCATGAATCCGGTGGCGAAGCTGTTCTGCGCGATTCTTTTCGCGATTGCCTGCTTTTGCACCTCAAACGCGATCATGCTCGTGGCTTTGTTGGTGTTCGCGTACGTTTTGGCTGCAAGCTGCGGGTTGTTAAAGCAATCGATCGGGCTCACGAAAGCGGTGCTGCTGTTCTCGCTGTTGCTGGCGGTGGTAATTTTGCTCACGTCCCCAACGGGGGATCGCCTGGTTGATCTTCCCTGGGGCTACATTGGAACAGGTGGCGTTTCCTTGGCCGTGCTCACGGTGCTGCGCCTTATTGCCGCAGCACTGCCGCTCTTTCTTACGTTTTACGTTACCAAGATCTCGGATCTGTCGAACGCGGTGGTAAAAGTGCTGCACGTGCCCTATAAATACGCCTTCACGTTCACTTCTACCGTGCACTTTATACCGGTGTTTTTAAGCGACATGCATGCGATTATGGAAGCTCAAACAGCGCGGGGCGTTGAGTTTGACAAGGGCGGCTTAGTGAACAAGGTGCGTTTGATGGTGCCTTTGTGCGTGCCGCTTCTGGTGGGCTCGGTGCGCAAAACGAATTCGGCGGCTATCGCAGCTGAGGTGCGCGGGTTCAATTTGCGCACACGTGCGAGCGGCTACAAAGATTATCCGTTTGCGCCCTTCGATATTTTGGGCCTCGTTGCCGCGCTTGCACTTGTTGTTGTTTCCGTTATGCTGTAGAGGTTTACGCGCGCAGGACGCAGGCCCGTCCGGCGCGAACCGGTGCTTCAAACGGAGATATGTCATGTTGACTATAGGACCTCATCTGTCCATTTCCAAAGGGTTTACCGCGGCGGCACGCGAGTGCGCTTCCCTGGACGGAACCACGTTCCAGTTTTTCACCCGCAACCCGCGAGGTGGCAAAGCCAAAGCGCTCGACGAGGCCGATTTGCAAACGTTTCCGAAGGCCCGAGAGGATGCGCAGATAGGCTGCATAATGGCGCACGCGCCCTACACGCTTAACCCTGCTTCCGACAAGGAACGTACGGTTGAATTCGCGCTTGAGGTTATGGCGGACGACCTGCTTCGCATGGAACAGATCATGCCGGGTCAGCTCTACAACATGCACCCCGGAAGCCATGTGGGGCAAGGCGTTGACATTGGCATCCAAAAGATTGCGCACGTTCTGAACGAAGTGTTGCAGCCGCAGCAGACAACAATGGTGCTGCTGGAAACCATGGCCGGCAAGGGCAGCGAAGTGGGTGCAACGTTTGCGGAGCTTGCGCGCATTATCGAGCAGGTGGAACTAAACGACCATATGGGCGTGTGCCTAGACACCTGCCACGTATGGGATGCGGGTTACGATATCGTCGGCAATCTGGATGGCGTGCTCGAAGAGTTCGATCGCGTAATAGGGCTTTCGCGTTTGCGCGCCTTGCATTTAAACGACTCTAAGAACCCGTGCGGTGCGCACAAAGATAGGCATGAGCGCATAGGGCAAGGCGCTCTTGGCTTGGATGCATTCGCTGCGGTTGTGACGCACCCAATGCTGCGCGACTTGCCCATGTACTTGGAAACACCGCAAGACGAGGTGTCGGGATATGCGGTCGAAATTGCGACGTTGCGCGAGTTGGCTTCCGCAACGTAGCGCGATTGTTTAGCTGAGCACCTTCACGTCTTCGGGATTGCAGACAAGGGTCCTGCCTGCGGCGTTTCCGTACCCCTCAACCTTGGTCCAAACGCCGGTAACCTCAACCTGCGCTTTGTTGGCGGGATAATCGTCTTCCGTCCAGCCCTCAACGTAAACGTTTACGCCCCAAATGGTGCCACCTTCGCCTTTAATGCCAACCGAGAAGCTTGCATGGCGTTCGCCGTTGGTGGTTTTTGCGTAACGGCTCACCTGGCCGACAATGTGCATAACCTTGCCCTCATCTGCGTCAAGGGCATCGGGGGTGCGGTTGGTGAAATCGTGCATGAAGGTAAAGGCGTCCTCTTGGCTCATGGCTGCAACGTCGAAATCCACGTTGCTCACGTCGACTTTGGCAGCGGAGCTTGCTTGTCCGGAAGCGCTTGCCGCACTGCTTGCGCTTGTCGCGGCGCTCGCACTTGAGGTTGTGCTTGCGCTTGATGCCGTGCTTGCGGATGCGCTGCCAGAAGCTGCGGCATTGGTGCCGCTTCCGCAGGCTGCAAGACCCAAGGCCAAAACACCGGCACAGGCGAGCAAAGCAATCTTTTTCTTAGGGCTTCCTTTCATCGCGCCATATTACGTGGTGAGGCCATTATTGCACGGAGCTAATTTAAATTGATAGTCTTATCACTCAATGGTGCTATTTTTCGATGAGCGTTTTGGGTGCAAGAGGTTGCTATAGTTGCAGATGATTTGCTTGTTCGTTCGAGGTGCGCGCCGACCGTTTGCCAAGAGTGTAATATTCCGCCGATGAACGAACGCAAACGATTGTGGCGAATCGCGGAATGAATTTGAAGACGCGCGCTGGCAAGGGCTTTGCGCGCACATTGCGCTATACTTCGCATTTACATGCGTTTGACGAAGAAGACGGCATGCAAAAGTTGCATCTCCAGAGATGCGCCCCAAAGGCTGGAAGGGCGCAGGTGTGCGGCATGTCGGTTCCCCTTCGAAGCAGCTTGCCTGAAAGCGAATGCGTACTTGGCAATTGGCGTTTCGCGCGGGTTTTGCCGGTGGATCAACGTTATCTGTCCTGCAAAGCTTTGTCCAAGTAAACGCAAGGCGAAATAGGGCAAGACGGTTCCCTCCGTTAGTGGGCAATTAAGCGGGCTTTCGCTTATGCGGTCCTGCTTGCAAGGTTCTACGCAAGCAGTAACGCGCGTACAACTTGCATGTACGCGCAAGGGTGCGCGCCATTTTGCGCGCGCCTGGTAAAAACGCACATACGAAGGCCAACCAAGGTGGTACCGCGAGAGCCTTCTTTCGTCCTTGGGTGAAGCGCACGGGCGCTTCCGGGATGGAAGAGGGCTCTTTTTTATGAGGAAAGGGAAGGCATAGAGCATGGCTATTACAGATGAGCTCGCGCGTTTGCGCGAATCGACGTTGGCCGCCATCGGCTCAGCGGATACGTCTACGCTGTTGGACGAAGTGCGCGTGGGCGTCATGGGCAAATCGGGCACGTTGACGGCGTATCTGCGCAATATGGGAAACATCGCGAAAGAAGAGCGCGCAGCCGTTGGCAAGACGGTTAACGAAGTGCGCAACGTGGTTGAAGCTGCCCTGGAGGCGCGCAAGAAAGAGCTTGCGGCCGCCGAACTTGCTGCATCCATTGACGCGGCCGCGGTTGACGTTACGCTGCCGGGCCGTTCGCAGCAAATTGGCACGCGTCACCTGATCAATCGTGTAACCGATGAAATCTGCGACGTGTTTTTGGGCTTGGGTTATACCATAGCAACCGGCCCCGAGGTTGAAACCGACTGGTACAACTTCACGGCGCTCAATGCCCCGGCCGATCACCCCAGCCGTTCAATGCAGGACACGTTCTACGTGCTTGACCGTTCGGGCGACAAAGCTGCGGTGCGCGGCGAGTCCGACGTGCTTTTGCGTACGCAAACCAGCGGCGTGCAGGTGCACTGCATGGAAGACCAAGAGCTGCCCATCTACATTGTTGCGCCTGGTAAAGTGTACCGTCGCGACGTTGCCGACCCCAGCCATCTTCCGCAGTTCACGCAAATTGAGGGCCTGGTGGTGGATAAAAACATCACGTTCGGCGACCTTAAGGGCACGCTCGATTACTTCTGCAAGGCCGTTTTTGGGCCCGAGCGCAAGACGCGTTTCCGCGCTCATTACTTCCCGTTCACCGAGCCGTCGGCCGAGGTTGATGTTTCGTGCGGTGTTTGCGGTGGCAAGGGCTGCCGTTTCTGCAAGGGGACCGGCTGGCTTGAGATTTTGGGGTGCGGCATGGTTGACCCCAACGTCTTGAAAATGAGCGGCATCGACCCCGAAGTGTATTCGGGATTTGCGTTCGGCGTTGGCGTCGAACGCGTTGCGTGCCTGAAATACAACGTACCCGACCTGCGCTTGCTGCTGCAAGGTGACATGCGCTTCTTGCGTCAGTTCTAGGAGGGCCATCGTGAAAGTTAGTTTGAAGTGGTTGAGCGAATACGTTGACGTCCCTTCGGATATCAAGGCGTTTTGCGATCGTTTGGACCTTACCGGCACCGGCGTTGAGGGTGTCGAGAAAACAGGCGCAGCATTCGACCATGTGGTAACGGCGCAAGTGGTGTCGAAAGAGCCGCATCCCGATTCCGACCATATGTGGGTCTGCAAGGTTGATGTGGGGGACAAAAACGTTGATGCGCAGGGCAACCCCGAGCCTTTGCAAATCGTGTGCGGCGCGCAGAACTTCAACGAAGGCGATCACATCGTGACCGCCATGATCGGTGCGGTGCTGCCAGGCGATTTCACCATCAAGAAGTCGAAGCTGCGCGGCGTTACCAGCATGGGTATGAACTGCTCGGCTCGTGAACTGGGCCTTGGCAGCGATCATGAGGGCATCATGATTCTGCCCGAAGATGCGCCCGTGGGCGTTCCCTTCGCCGAATACGCTCAGCTTTCCGACACCGTTCTAGATCTTGAGATTACGCCGAATCGTCCCGACTGCCTGTCGATGGTTGGCATGGCGCGCGAAGTGGGCGCCATGTATCGTGCCGACGTGACATACCCGCTGTACGAACTTGAAGAAGCGGCAGATGAAACCCCTGCCGACAAGCTCGTGAGCGTCAAGATTGAGGATGCCGAGCGCTGCCCTCGTTATACCGCGCGCGTTATCAAGAACGTAAAGATCGGTCCCAGCCCCGATTGGCTTGTTGAGCGCGTGACCGCTGCGGGTGCACGCTCCATCAACAACGTCGTAGACGTAACCAACTACATTTTGTTCCTGTTCGGCCAGCCGCTGCATGCCTTCGATTTCGACCGCGTAAAAAGCGCGGACGGCATGGCGCATATCATTGTGCGCGCCGCTAATCAGGGCGAACAGTTCACCACGCTCGATGGTGAAGAGCGCGTTCTTACCTCGGACATGACGGTTATCGCTACGCCGGAGCGCCCGGTTGCCCTTGCTGGCGTTATGGGCGGCCTTAATTCGGAAATTGAGGACGACACCACCTGCGTGCTTCTTGAAACCGCGACGTTCAACAGTGGCTGCACCAGCCGTACGAGCCGCAACCTTGGCCTTATCAGCGAATCTTCCATGCGCTACGAGCGCGGCGTTGATGACAACCCCATTCTTGATTACTCGGCCATGGCCGCAGCGCTTTTGGCCGAAGTTTCCGGCGGCGTTGTGTGCCCGGGCGTTGTGGATGTGCACCCCGTGCAAACCACGCCCAACAACCTGCAGTTCCGCATCAATCGCTTCTGCTCGATGATGGGCGCCAATGTCCCGCGCGAAGACATAATCGACATCCTTGAACGACTCGATTGCGATGTTGAGGATGGCGACGATGAGGGCGTGCTCAACATAACCACGCCTACCTGCCGCCCCGACCTTGAGCGCGAAATCGACCTGTATGAAGAGGTGCTTCGCCTGTGGGGTATGGACTTGGTGGAGCCCACGCTTCCCTCAAGCCCTGCGCGTGTGGGTGCGCTTACCGAAGATCAAAAACTGGCGCGCATCATAAACACCAGCATGCGTGCGAGCGGCCTGAACGAGACCATGACCTATTCGTTCGCCGAACCCAACGAGCTTGAGCGTTTGCGCATGAAAACCGATGGTCTGGGTGATGCCGTTGAGCTTTTGAACCCCATGAACGCCGAGCAATCCGTAATGCGCCAAAGCATCATTCCAGGATTGTTGCGCAGCGTGGCCTACAACCAAAGCCATGGCGTGAAAAACGTGCAGCTGTACGAGATGGGCACGGTTTTCTATGCGCACGAGGGCAAGAAAAAGCCCAAAGAGAAAGCAAAGCTTGCGGGTGTTTTGGCGGGCGCTATGGGCGACGTTGCCTGGAATGCGCCAGCTGTTCCCTTCGACTTTTTCGATGGCAAGGGCGTTGTCGAGAACCTTATGCGCGAGCTGGCTATTCCCAAAGTTCGCTACAAAGCAGCAAGCGCAGAAGATGCCCCGCATTTGCAGCCCGGGCGTGCAGCCGAGGTTTATTCGGGCGGAACGCTGCTTGGCTGGCTTGGCGAGCTGCATCCGTTGGCGGTAGACGCGTATGAGGCGCAGGCTCCTGTTGTGGCCTTTGAGCTTGATGTGGAGGCTCTGGCAAAAGCCGCACGACCTGCACGCGATTACGTTGATGTTCCCGCGTTCCCCGCGGTAACCACCGATATCGCCTTCATTGTTGATGAGAGCGTCACCAATGAAACCATGCTGCAACGCATTAAATCCGCAGGTGGAAATTTGCTCGAAGAGGCGCATTTGTTCGATATTTATCGCGATAACTTGCGTGTGGGCGTCGGCAAAAAATCTATGGCCTACGCTTTCAGTTGGCGCGTTGCCGATCGCACGCTTACCAGCGAAGAAGTTGACAAGGCGCAAAGCAAACTGGTTTCGAAGGTGTGCGCCGCAACGGGCGCTGAGGTGCGCGGGTAAGCTTCGAAATTGCAACAATGCAGGAAGTCGAGGGCAAAGTGATGCTGGATGACGATAAAGCCCCAGGTCGCAACGATGCGTGCTGGTGCGGCAGTGGCAAAAAGTACAAGAAATGCCACCTTGAGAGCGACGAGCGCCGAGAGAAACTGTATGAGCAGGGTTTCGAGGTGCCTGAGCGGCGTTTGCTGAAGACGGTTGAGGATATTGCTGGAATCAAGGCATCCGCGGCGGTGAACATCGGGGCACTTGATTACGTTGCCGCCCATATTGCGCCTGGTGTTAGCACGCAGCAAATTGATGAATGGGTGTATCAGTATTGCATCGATCACGATGCAATACCTGCGGACTTGAACTACGAGGGCTTTCCGAAAAGCGTTTGCACGTCCATTAACGAGGTGGTATGCCATGGCATCCCCTCGTCGGATGACGTGCTGAAAGAAGGGGACATCGTAAACGTTGACATGTCCACTATCAAAGATGGCTACTATTCGGATTCGTCGCGCATGTTCTGCATCGGCGAAGTTGACCCTGAGCGCAAACGCCTGGTGGATGTTACCCACCAGGCGGTGCAGGCCGGCTTGGCTGCGGTAAAGCCCTGGGGTTTTTTGGGTGACGTGAGTGACGCGGTTCATCAGGTGGCTTTAGACGCGGGCTTCAGCGTGGTTCGCGAATTCGGCGGGCATGGCATCGGCCTTGATTTCCACGAGGATCCCTGGGTTAGCTTCACGGCTCCGCCGAAAACGGGCATGATTTTGGTACCAGGGCTTTGCTTTACTATCGAACCGATGATTAATATGGGCGCCCAGGAAATTGACATGAGCGATCCTAATGGTTGGACGGTTCGAACTGCCGACGGATTGCCCACTGCCCAGTGGGAGGTTCAGCTGGTGGTAACCGAAACAGGGTACGAATTGCTTTCCTGGTAATAGAAAAATACAAACAAACGTTCGATTTTGTGGTATAGTGTTCTTGTCTTATTCAAGGCGAGCGCTATACCACTTTTCGTATAGCCCACTGTAAATGCGCTGCCGCGCATTTCCGACCGACGCTCGCAAACACGCATGCCTTCAGGGGTGTATCAGTCGGAAAGGAGCCATTATGCAGCCCATTTATCTTGATTCCATTCCTCAAACCACCGCGTTGCTCAATATGGTTCGGTTGTCGGACGAGCCGGTCATCGTTTTAGATGGCGACCACGAATGCATGGTGGCGCTGTCGCCCAATGTGCTCGACCGGCTGTTGTTCGATATAAATCTGCTCAATTGCACCGATCGAAGCGTCGGCTGGTGCTAAGCGCAAATGCGGCGACACTACTGCCTTTCGTGCAAATCTGCCAACGTAGTGCGCTTCTGCGCTAATTCGCACAAGGGCTTAAGGTGGGGCAACTCGTTTGGCTGCAAACCTCGTGCGGCTTTTTCGAACAAGTAGTCAAGCTCCTGTGCGGCGGTGCTCCCGTACGCTTCGCCTTCAAAACCGTGTTCGGCAATAGAAAGCTTGGCGGACTCAATGTCGCTTTCCGTTGCGCCCGCATAATGCTCTTCCAGCTCGTTGAGGGTGTCATCGTTGTAAAGCAGCCCCTTAACAAGTGCAGCATACGACGCCACGTATGCAGGGGGCAGCGAATCGGCAGGACGAATTTCGATATATGTTTTCAGGCGCACATCGGTGAACAGCATAGAAAGAGCATGCTCAATTTCTTTGCGGGTCATCACGCGGTTTGAGTACTCTTCGCCAAACGTGCGTGCAGTGGGTCGTGCGGTTCCGTTTTCAACAAGAAGAATGGCCGGTGTGTCCAACACGTTCGCAGCATGTTGTGCCAGCGAGAAGTCGGGCGAAAGCACGCCTTTAACTACGCCGCTTCGGTCGGGATCGCAATAGCGCCATACGTCCGAGCGCATGGCGGCATGTGTGCGCGGTTTGTCTTCGAAAACGGGCGTATTGTCACAAATAAGTGAGAACAGGGGGGCCAAAATTGATGCGACTTTCATTTTTCGCAAACAATCTGCTACCGAGAAATAGTCGATTGAAATCTGCGTGGCGGCGCTGCCCCGCATCATGCAGGTGCCAAATGGGCCAATGCTTTCGAAATAGCGGTCCATGATGTCGTACCGCGTTTTTGGAATGAGGGCAACTTCGCTCGCATGTCCCGCTGGTCGGTAGCCATAGGAAACAACTTTTCTGCCATAAGGCTGCATGAGCGTATTTACGCAGGAGATGAATTCCTCAAAATCGGCCTGCGCGCCATCTATGTCTTGGTAAGGGCCAGCCGAAAGCTCAATTTGCGCACCTGGCTCAAGGGTTACGGTTGCCCCTGGTTTGCCAGCGCCAATAAGTTCGTCGTTGGTTCCTAAAATGCGCATCGGGTAGGCGGCTGTCAGTTGCTCGAGCAGCCAGTCAACTCCGTGCTCTTCATGGTACTGAACAGGGCTTTTGTCGTCATTTATTACAAAATGCTCAACCTCGATGCCAAGTTTTCCATCGTTTCGGGAAGCTTTGATTCCGCTTTCAAAGTACGCGACAATCGCGTCGATGTTCTTTTGCCTACAAGGTTGGCTGGGCATTTCTTTATCGGGCATGAGTTATTTCTTCCTGTCGCGTTAGGTGCAGCTAGAAAAGAACAGCGTTAAGAGCAATCAGTAGATTTGACTATAGCCTACTCTATTGGGTGTCAAGTCAGTGGACGCTAGTTGTTTTCAAATGTTCAACAAGTGTCCCTTTAACTTTAATTAGTGCAGGAAACACGGTTAATCGTCATAATCGCTTGAAAAGCCCTCGTTGGTTTTTTAGGATGAAATGCTAAGCATTGTAGTTATAGCGTATCGTAGATGCTTCGGTAAGTTAGGAGAGCGCGATCATGTCAATCAAGGTCGGTGTTGTTGGTGCAGCAGGTTTTGCAGGAACAGAACTGGTGCGGCTTCTTCTGCGCCATCCGGAGTTTGAACTTGTTGCTGCAACGTCCAATGAGCTTGCCGGCAAGCGCATAGCCGATTTGTATCCGTTGTTCAGCGGAATTACTAATTTGACGTATGTTTCGCACGACGATCCATCGGTTGCTGCATGCGACGTTGTGTTTTTGGCCGTTCCCCATACGGCTGCGCTCAAGCAGGCCCCTTCGCTTCTGGCCCAGGGGAAAACCGTTATAGACCTCTCGGCAGATTTCCGCTTGGACGATCCTAAGGTTTACGAGCAATGGTACAAGGTTGAGCATACGCAGGTTGACTGGCTCAAGGCACGTGCCTTTGGTCTTCCCGAGCTGTTTGCCGACCATCTCCAGCGTGCTTATGAGCGTCGCCAGCAAGGCGAAGCCGTGCTCGTTGGCTGTGCGGGATGCTATCCCACGGCCACTTCGTTAGCTGCGGCACCTGCCATCAGGGAAGGCTTAATCGGCGAGGGTCTTGTTGTGGCCGATGCCATTTCCGGCGTTTCGGGCGCGGGAAAGAAGGCCACCGAACGCACGCACTTCTGCTTTGCAAACGAAAACGTTGAAGCGTATGGTGTTGCAAGTCATCGCCACACGCCCGAAATCGAGCAAATACTGGCAATACCTGGTCGATTGGTGTTTACGCCTCACTTGGCGCCCTACAACCGCGGATTGCTTTCTACCGTAACGCTTCCGCTCAAGGATAAAAATATCACCCAGCAAGAGGTTCATGAGCTCTATGAAAAGTTCTATGCTGAATCTGCTTTCGTTAAGGTTCTTGAGGGTGCCGCTCAGCCGAAGACGGCTTCGGTCGCCGGAACCAATTTGGCCCATGTGAACGTGGTGGTAAACACATCGGTCGGAGCGCTTATTGCTACGTGCGCTATCGACAACGTTGGCAAGGGGGCTGCTGGTCAAGCGCTCCAGTGCGCAAATATCGTGTGCGGCTTCGATGAGGCAAGCGGTTTAAATCTTATAGCTGTTCCTGCATAGTTGAGGTGGTTGGCGTGTTAGAGGGCAACGGTCTAAATAGTCAATCGAATACCGTTAAGCCGCTATCGCTTTCATCGGTGGTTGGTGAAATTGATCGGACGGGCATAACCGCAATAGAAAACGGGGGAGTCACGAGCGCGCAGGGCTTCAAAGCGGCCGGAATCCATGCCGGCTTTCGCGCCGATCCCAATCGGTTGGATTTCGGATTGGTTGCCGCCAATTACCCGTGTGCCGCTGCAGCGGTTTTCACGCAAAACGTTTTCTGTGCTGCTCCCGTAATTGTTTCCCGCTCCCATCTGGATGGCGTTTCGTATGGAACGGCGCGTGCGGTTGCCATTAACTCCGGCAACGCGAACGCCGCAACGGGAGAAATCGGCTTGAAAACCGCCGAGGCCTCTGCGCGCGTGGTAGCGGATGCGTTGGGGTGCACAAGCCAGGAAGTGCTCGTTGCGTCTACGGGTGTTATTGGCCAACATCTCGATTTGGCGCCTTTCGAAACAGGGGCGCCGCAAGCTGTTTCTGCGCTCTCGACGGATGGCGGCGCAAATGCGGCGCGTGCCATTATGACAACCGATACGCATTCCAAGCAGGCTGCCTATTCGTTCTCGGGTGACGCCATTGGTTTTCCGGGTAAAACGTTCACGGTAGGGGGCATGGCAAAAGGCGCGGGCATGATAATGCCGAACATGGCAACCATGATCGCCGTCATCACCACCGATGCTCCCGTGCGTGCCGACGTTCTTCATGAAACGCTGCTCAAAGCCGTTAATCGCTCGTTCAACAAAGTCACCGTCGACTCCGACACGTCAACTAACGACAGCTGCTTTGCTTTGGCAAGTGGGCAAGCTGCCGTAGGCGAAGGCTATTTTGAGCGGGGAAGCGACGCTTTGGCGCTCTTCGAGCGCGCCATTACGTGCGTTTGCTGCGATTTGGCCCGCGCAATGGCTGCCGACGGCGAAGGAGCCACGCGTTTGGTTACCGTGCGCGTTACCGGTGCCGCAAGCGAGCAGGATGCCGATCGTGCCGCGCGAACGGTTGCCAATTCACCGCTCGTGAAAACAGCAATATTCGGGCGCGACGCAAACTGGGGCCGTATCGCTGGGGCGCTGGGCCGCTCGGGGGCCTCATTCAGGCAGCAGGACGTTGCCATCGATATCATGGGGCTTCCCGTTTGCAGGCAGGGGCTCACAGTTATCTTCGACGAAGAGGAGGCGCTGCGACGATTCGAGCGTCCAGAAATCGATATAGATATCGATCTGGGCGCGGGCAGCTTCTCAACTATGATGTGGACATGCGATTTTTCGTATGAGTACGTGAAGATTAACGGAGATTATCGTACATGAGATACGCAAAAGATACACGCCCTAATGGCGTTACGAATAAAGAGGCAGCGCAAATCCTTGTTGAGGCGCTGCCGTGGATTAAAAACATTACCGGTAAAACCATCGTCATCAAATACGGTGGATCGGCTATGACCGATGACGAATTGCGCGCCGATGTTATGAGCGATATCGTTTTGCTCAAAATAGTGGGCGTCAATCCCATTATCGTGCACGGCGGAGGAAAAGATATTTCCAAAGCAATGGAGCAGGCTGGGTTGCCGGTTCAGTTCATCAATGGCCAGCGCGTTACCACCGATGAGGGCATGGATATCGTTCGCACCATTCTTGCCGGCAAAATGAATCAGCAGCTGGTGCGCGCGCTTAACGAGCATGGTAATTTCGGTGTGGGCGTCAACGGCATCGATGGCGGCACGCTTATCGCCGAACCCGAATCTGAGCTGTTGGGGCGCGTGGGAAGGATCAAGCGCATCAATACCGAGTTCCTGCGCGATCTTATAAGCGCCGACTACATCCCAGTTATTGCCTCGGTGGCTATCGGAAACGACGGTGGTTACTGCAACGTTAATGCCGATGTGGTGGCCAGCGAAATTGCTGCAGCGGTTGGCGCAACCAAGATTTTGTTCTTAACCGATGTCGACGGTTTGTACATGGACCTCAACGACAAAGATTCTTTGGTCTCGCGCCTGACCGTCGATGAGGCGCGTCAGCTGGTTCGGGACGGACTTGTTTCTTCTGGTATGATTCCCAAGCTTCAATCATGCGTTCGCGCTCTTGAGGGCGGAGTTGGAAGCGCCTATATGATCAACGGCACCCTTCCGCACTCGATCCTCATCGAATTGCTTACGCGTTCCGGAGCGGGAACTGCGGTTTATGCCGATGCGGAAGCCGAAAGCCTTTCTTCTCATCTTATGGGCAATTTCGCATCGAAGCTTCTCGAGAACAAACACGTCACGGCTTAATGCACATCACCATCGCAGGTGCTCATGTCGCCTGTGGTGCAGATTAGAAACGAGGCACATATGTCGTTAGAAGAGCAGCAACAACTCGAAGACATCTATTTAATGCACACCATCAATCGCAAACCGGTCCAGCTTGTTAAAGGCGAGGGCATGAAGGTTTACGATGATAAAGGCAACGAATATCTTGATTTCATCGGCGGCATCGGCGTTATCAGCCTGGGGCATTGCCATCCGGCCCTGGTGCGCGCGCTGTCCGATCAAGCGGCACGGCTCATTCATGTGAGCAACTACTACTACATAGAAAACCGTGGTGAGGTGGCCAAACGTCTTTCCGACATGCTCAACACCACAATCCCGCATGACGAACAAGAGCCGTGGCAAACGTTTTTCGCCAATTCCGGTGCAGAGGCCAATGAATGCGCTATCAAGCTCGCCCGTTTGCATGCGCGCAAGCGTGCTGAGGCTGCCGGAAGCGCGACGGTTCCTCGCACGGTGGTCACACTGGAAAAAAGCTTCCATGGGCGTACGCTTGCAACGCTTGCCGCAACGGCTCAGCCGGTGAAGCAAGAGGCTTTCTATCCGCTTCCCGATGGCTTTGTGGCAACGCCGGCGAATGACGTTGCCGCGCTCGAGGCGCTTTTCGAGCAGCAGGGTAACGATATCTGCGCAATTCTGCTTGAGCCAATTCAGGGTGAGTGCGGTGTGTATCCCTGCTCGCAGGAATTCCTTGAGGCGGCTCGTCGCCTCACAAGCAGCTACGGCGCGCTGTTGATGTTCGACGAGGTTCAGTGCGGCATGTATCGTTGCGGCACCTATCCGTTTGCATTCCAGCATTTTGGCGTGGTGCCCGATGTGGTCAGCATGGCCAAGGGCATTGCGGGTGGCGTTCCTATGGGCGCCTGCTCGGTTCGTTCGTCGGTGGCGTCATTTGGCTTGGGCGATCACGGATCAACCTTCGGTGGGTCAAATCTTGCCATCACGGCTGCGCTTACGGTTTTCGACACCATTGAGGCCGAAGGCATCAATCAAAATGCTGAAGAAGTTGGCGCGTACCTTCGTGATCAGCTCTCTCAGCTCGATTTTGTTCAAGAGGTGCGCGGACTGGGCCTCATGGTAGCGGCCGATGTGTCCGAGGACATCGATGCGCCCCAAATGGTTCTTGATGCGCTTGGCAAAGGCCTGCTTTTGAACTACACCGGTCCTCACACGCTTCGTTTCCTTCCGCCCCTTGTTTGTTCAAAGGGTGATGTGGATACCCTTATCGAACGTTTGAAAGAGTTGCGTTAATATATACCCGCTATACTTAAGCGGCATGAGATTGAACCGTTTTGGAGGAGTCAGCATGACTGAAGAAAAAGAGAAAGTAGTCCTCGCGTATTCCGGTGGCCTTGATACGTCTATCTGCATCAAATGGCTGCAAACCGAGAAAAACCTCGATGTTATCGCGGTCGTTGGCGAAGTGGGCCAGGAGCATGAAGGCCTTGAGGCCGTTCGTCAGAAGGCCCTGCGCACCGGCGCTATCGAGGCGTACGTTGTTGATATGCGCGAGGAGTTTGTAAACGAGTACCTGAACCTCGCTCTTGCTGCAAACGCGCTGTACGAGAACAAATACCCGCTGCTTTCCGCACTGTCTCGCCCCGTTATTTCGAAGCATCTTGTTGATATCGCTCATAAGCATGGCGCAAAGTACATCGCCCATGGGTGCACGGGCAAGGGCAACGACCAGGTGCGTTTCGAGACCGCAATCGCGGCTCTTGATCCCAACATCACCATTATCGCTCCTGTTCGTGAGTGGGATCTTAAAACCCGCCCCGAGGAGATGGACTGGGCAGAAGCGCATGGCGTTGAGGTTCCCACCACGAAGAAGTCTCCGTACTCCATTGACGACAACCTGTGGGGCCGTGCCATCGAGTGCGGCGTTCTTGAGGATCCCTGGAACGAGCCGCCCGAGGACATCTACACCATGACGGTGTCTCCCGAGGCAGCTCCCGACAAACCCGAGTACATCGAAGTTGACTTCAACAAGGGCATCCCGTGCGCAATAGACGGCGAAGCAATGAGCTATCTTGACATCATCTACAAGCTCAACGACATCGCTGGTCGCAACGGTTTTGGCCGCATCGATATGATCGAGAACCGCTTGGTGGGTGTAAAGAGCCGCGAATGCTATGAGCAGCCTGCTGCAATGGCGCTCATCCTTGCTCACAAGGCTCTTGAAGATATGTGCCTCGAGCGCGAGCTGCTTCACTACAAGTTGGGGCTCGAGCAGGAATGGGCAACGCGCGTGTACTACGGCCAGTGGTTCTCTCCGCTTAAAGAGGCCATTGACGCGTTTATGGCTGCAACCCAGCAATACATCACCGGTACTATTCGCCTGAAGTTCTACAAGGGCAATTGCGTGGTGGTCGGCCGCAAAAGCGATTACTCGCTGTACAGCTACGAGCTTGCCACGTACGATCAAGGTGACACCTTCGATCACAAAGCGGCGGCTGGTTTCATCGAGCTTTCGGCATTGCCCACCAAAGTTTGGGCCATCAACCGCAGGAACGCCAAAGGCGCCGAATAACCTTTGGCGGTACAAGGGGCGTCGCGGGCGAACAGCTTAGATTCGCATCGAGACGCTTACGGTTGGGAATGATTGTTGCTCGCGCGCGATCGGGGATGCTCGGTCGCGCGCGCATGTTAAAGCCCAGGCGCGCCGCTGGGTGCGGTGCCAGCGTGCGGCACACGTTTTGCCGATAGCGCATTGCGTCGGCGTTTTGGAGGAAATGAGGAAGTATGGCTTTATGGTCGGGTCGTTTTACGGAAAACGTCAGCGAGTTCACGCAGCGTTTCGGCGCTTCGCTGCCCGTTGATAAAAACCTTTACCAGCAAGACATCGCTGGCTCCAAAGCGCATGCTCACATGCTGGGCGAGCAGGGCGTCATCAGCAAGCAGGATGTAGCTGCAATTACGGATGGTCTCGAACGTATTCAAAAGCGCATAGAAGAGGGCTCTTTTGTTTTTGACATCAACGATGAGGACATTCACATGTCCATCGAGAAGGCCCTTATCGAAGATATTGGTGAAGCCGGCGCGCGTCTGCATACCGGTCGCAGTCGAAACGACCAGGTTATTACCGATACGCGCCTGTATGCGAAAAAGCGCTGCGGCGATCTTATGCGCGCTAATATCGAGCTGCGCCGTGCGCTCTTGGAGCAGGCGGATGCTCATTTCGACGTCATCCTTCCGGGGTACACGCATATGCAGCATGCCCAGCCGGTGTTGTTCTCCCACCATATGCTTGCCTATGTGTGGATGCTCTCGCGTGACTTCGCGCGTTTGCGTGCAGCGTATGAGGCAGCCGATGTGAACCCGCTTGGCTCGGCTGCTCTTGCGGGAACCACCTATCCGCTCGATCGGGAGATGACCGCGCGGGAACTGGGCTTTTCGGCCATTACTCAAAACTCTCTCGATGCCGTCTCCGACCGCGATTTCCTTCTTGACTTGCTGTATGCGTGCACCGTCTCAAGCGTTCATCTGTCTCGTCTGGCAGAAGAAATTGTGCTTTGGTCAACCTCTGAGTTTGCTTTCATCACGCTTTCCGATTCGTTCTCGACGGGTTCGTCCATCATGCCCCAAAAGAAGAACCCCGATTTCGCGGAGCTTATCCGCGGAAAAACGGGTCGCGTGGTGGGCAATCTGGTTTCGTTGCTGGTTACCTTGAAGTCTCTTCCGCTTGCCTACAACAAAGACTTGCAAGAGGATAAAGAGGGCACCATCGATGCGTGCCGTACGCTGGAGGATTGCCTCACGTGCATGGCCGGCATGATCTCGACTATGAGCGTGAACGCCGATGCAATGGCGGCGCAGGCGCGCAAAGGCTATCTTGCCGCTACCGACATTGCCGATTATCTGGCTAAAAAGGGCTTACCGTTTAGGCGCGCCCATGAGATAGTAGGGCATCTTGTTCTGCTTTGCGATCGCCGCGGGTGCGATTTGGAAGACCTTACCATTGACGATTTCAAAGCGGAAAGCGATCTGTTCGAAGATGATATTGCTGCGTGCTTGAATCTGCGCGATATCGCAAATGCGCGCGTAACCGCAGGCGGAACGGGTCACGATGCCGTTAAAGTGCAGTTCCAGCGTGCGCAAGAGCAGCTTGAAGCCGATGAGGCGCTGCTGGACAGGTAGTCTTGGCTTCCTGCGTTTTGTGCCACGGCGTATCTTTTTAGCCACAACGAGCGGCCGATTCTATCCTTGCGGATGAATCGGCCGTCTTTCTTTGCATGCTTCATTTTGCGCGATTTAGCGTCCAATTGTGGGTAACCTCCTGAAACTACAAGCTGCCTTCGTGGAGTTTCTGATTGAGGGAAGTAGGGGTGATACAATAAGCCCTCCTCATCTCAAGAACGGAGGTGGCACATGGGATCACGCTCAATGAAAAACCGACCGGGCATCAAGAAAAAGCATCCGTCGGTTGGCTTGTTCTCTGTCCTCTTGGTTATTGCCGGGGTGCTTGTAGCAGGAGTTATCGGTGTCTTCGCGGTGGCTTCTTCCTGGCTTAAAGACCTTCCCCAGTATTCCGATATGAACGCCTACATGAACGAGGCGCAGCCTACTATCGTTTATGCCTCAGACGGCGTTACCGAGCTCGCGCGCTTTCAAATGCAATACCATACTTCGGTGGCCGCGGAGGCAATTAGTCCTTTTGCCATGCAAGCTACGGTAGCTGTTGAGGACGAGCGTTTCTACCAGCACAACGGCGTCGACCTTGCCGGTATCGGCCGCGCTTTCATTAACAACATCTCCGGCGGCCAGCTGGAGGGCGCTTCCACCATTACGCAGCAGCTTGTTCGCAATACGGTTATTGCCGACGAAATGGACGACATCTCGATCAAGCGTAAGGTCCGCGAAGCTTATATCGCACTTGACCTTGAAAAACGCTACTCAAAAACCGAGATCTTGGTAATGTACCTGAACACTATCAACTACGGTTCAAGTGCTTACGGTATCGAGGCGGCGGCCGAGCGCTATTTCTCGAAACATGCTTCCGAGCTTACGCTTTCCGAAGCTGCTTTGCTGGCGGGCATTCCGCAATCGCCCACGTACAACGACCCCATCAATTTCCCCGAGAATGCGCTGCAGAGGCGCAATCTGGTGCTTGACCGCATGTTGAAAAACCAGTTCATCACCGAGGAGCAGTATGCTGAGGCAGTTGCGGCGCCCCTGGGTCTTAACGTGTACCAAAACCCCGATGACGGCATTTTGGCGTACCCGTACTTCACCAGCTATGTGCGCAATTTGCTGTACAGCGAATACGATCTTTCCAACAAGGACGTGCTCGAGGGCGGCCTGAAGGTGTATACAACCCTCGATATTCCCATGCAGGACGCGGCTGATGCGGCAGCATGGGCGAAACGTGCGTCGCTGCCCGATGGTCTTGACGTTGCCATGGCGGTAGTGGAGCCCTCAACGGGTTATGTGAAAGCGGTTGTTGGTGGTGCCGATTACTACGCTAGCGAGGTAAACATTGCAACCGGCGGTGGCGCTGGCGGCCGTCCCTGCGGTTCTGCCTTCAAGGTGTTCACGCTTGTTGCTGCAATTGAGCAGGGGATAGATCCCCAAACGTACGTTGACTGCGGCTCTCCAGCAACCATTAATGGCTACACCGTTCAAAACTATGACAACGCCAATTACGGCACGCGTACCATCGCTCGCGCGTTGGCGGTTTCCTCCAACACCGGTTTTGTGCGCCTGATCTCGGCCGTAGGCCCAAGCGTGGTTGCCGAAACTGCGCATCGCATGGGCATCGAATCCGATCTGTCCCCTCAAATTGCCGGCGCAGCGCTCACCTTGGGCGTGGAAAACGTTACGCCGCTTGAGATGGCGGAGGCTTACGCCACCATTGCAACGGGCGGCATCCATGTCGATGCAACCCCCATCATGTTCATAGTCGACAGGCACGGTAACCGCATAGTCGACAATACCGATCCTGCTTCTCGCAGTGAGCGCGTCCTTTCTGAAGAGGTCGCCTATGCCGCCGAGCAGGTAATGGAGCTGGTTGTTAATTCGTCTGAGGGCACCGGTACGGCTGCGCGCGTAAACAGCGGCCAGGTTGTTGCCGGTAAAACGGGCACCACCGAAAGCTATCAGGACATTACGTTTTTTGGCATCACTCCTCAAATTTCCGTTGGCATATGGTGTGGCGACCCCAGCAATGTGCTTACCGTGCCCGTTGGCACGAACTGCGCCGATGTGTTCAGCGATTTCTTCAACAGCGCAATAGGAACCGCTGAGGCGTGGCCGCGTGTTGCTAAGCCTTCGTACACTCCGTACTCGAGCAGCATCTATCATATTTACGGAAGCTATTCGGGCAGTTCAAGTTCAAGCTCAAGCGATGAAGAGGACAAGGATTCCTCAAGCCAGAATTCAGGTAATTCTGGTTCTGCGGACTCTGGCCAGCAAGCAGGAGGAGGCGACTCAGGCAGCCAAGGCGGTGACTCCGGTGGCGGCCAAGGAGGAGACTCGGGTGGCTCTGGCGGCGACTCGGGAGGTGACGCCGGTGGCGGCTCTGGTGGCGATACCGGAGGCGGCGGCTCGGGTGACTCCGGCGGCGATGCTGGAGGCGGCTCCGGTGGCGAATCGGGCGGCGAAACAGGCGGCGGAGGCGCTTCCTAGGGCTCAGTCGTTCCTGGACCATTGCGTACCGTTCACTATGCGTTTCGAATGCAGTTGGGTAACAATAGGGCGTATTGCGTGAACTCGGTGATAAAGTCTGGTTGACAATTGGCGTTTTCTAACTTATTCCGCAGTGCGAGTAAGCTATTCAAGGAGCTAAGCGATGAGTTTGCTTTATACCAAACGTGCCGTAGCGGTGTGCGCCGCAGCGCTTTGCGTGGCGCTTGTTTCCGGCTGCACTTCGAATGCGGCAACCAGCACGCTTACCGAAGAGCAGCAGGCGAATCGTACCTATATGGCCGATGTCAACCTAACGATGGAGTCTTTGGGCGCAGATCTTGAGAAGTTCAACGATTCCGTGGCTCGCAAAGATATCGTGAGTATGAGGGTCCAAGCGGATAACGCTTTTAAAACGCTCGATAGGCTTTCTGCACTTACTGTTCCCGAGGCGCTTTCCGATGTGCACCAAAGCTATGTGTCCGGCGCCAACAGCATGAAGGAAGCCCTCACCGCATACATCAACCTGTACGCGGAAATCGAGAGCGCTTCAGAGCAAGCTCCGTTTGATTGGTCTACCTACGATCAGCGGGTTGCTGCTATCCAGCAGCGCTACGACGAGGGAATTGCTGCGCTCAAGAGCGGAGACGAGGCTGCGGCGGCTAAGGAATAGGTCTTTTCAAGCCGTAAGAGAAGCCATCGTATTTTGCGTATCAACCAATGTGGCCGGTTGCGATAGTGCAACCGGCCACATTTTTTCTCTTAAGCGTTGCTTTTGATTGCGTGAAGCACAAATGCACGCGGTATTCTTTCCTGCATTCCCTTGCGGGCTTATGCTGCTACAACCGCTTGTGCACCACGGCTTTCGGTTCGTTGCATTGGGCATTGAGTGGCTGCGAAGCATCGGTGGGTATCGCGACGCGTTCCCTGGGGCTGCGATATGCCGGCGAACATCGCACCGAGCCTCCGGAACCGCATGGAGCCTGAAGATATCGCACTGAGCCCCTGGTGCCGCATAGTGCCGGCAGGCTATGCGCCGAGCTTTCGGAACCGCATGGTGCCCGCAGATATCGCGTCGAGTTATCGGATGCCGTACCGAACTGCCAACGGCCCGTCATAACCCTTCAGCTGCCTTCTGGGGTTAACTTTCCGGGCGCATAAGGATTCTGTCACGTGCAAAGCGGCAGTAGCGCCGTAGGGTATCTTAAGCGTTTTCTGCTTCGTCCCGTATTGCCGCACAAGAGAAAAGAAGAGGCCCAAACAGGTATCGTTTGGGCCTCTGCAAATGCTTATGCGGGCTACGGTGTAGTTCCGCCTGTTTCACCGCCGCCGGATTCGGTTCCGCCGCCAGGATCAGTGCCACCGCCGCCGGGGTCAGGATCGCTTCCGCCTCCACCAGGGTCGGGTGTTGTGCCGCCGCCACCTGGATCAGGTGTTGGTGTTGTGCCGCCACCGGGGTCGGGCGTTGTTCCGCCTTGGCTCTGATCGGGGCCTTTCGAAACTACGAGCGTAACCGAGTTGTCGCTTTCAACTTTCTGGGACAAAACGGTTCCGGCAGGTTTATCGCTGGCCTCGTAGCGAATGTTTATCTTGCGGTCAGAGAGTGTCTTGGTGGCTTCCTCAAGCGTCTTGCCAACAACATCAGGAGCGTCTTTCGTGGGCTCCTGCTCTTTCAACGTGCTGTTGAACGGGTTGCCGTATTCGGGGTCGGCAAATGTCGGGAAGCTCTCATAGGGATGCCCCGCGCATGCCATGGACATAAAGTCGTTCCAAAGCGGCTCAGCGGTTAAGTAGGCGCTCGTTGACGAATAGTCGCGGTTGCCCACCCAAGCGGCGCAGGTGAGGTAGGGGCAATATCCAACCAGCCAGTGATCGCGGAATTCACTACCGGTACCTGTTTTTCCTGCGACTACTTGACCATTGCTGGGGCCCATTCCATAAGCGGTGCCCTCAGATGTTTCGAATACGGTCCGCAGAACCTTCGTCACGGCACCCGCAACTCTCTCATCGAGCACGCGCTCGCCTTCGGTGTTTGCCTCGTAGATGGTTTGGCCGTTGCGATCGACGATCTTGGTAATCACCACGGGATCATGTTTTATTCCGTTATCGGCAAACGTGCTGTATGCGGCTGCCATTTCGAGCGGTGTGACGTTCTCGGTGCCCAACGTGATAATAGGGTAGTTGGGAAGATCCGATTTAATGCCCAGCCTGTGCGCCATTTCGATAATCGAAGACGCGGTAACCTGCTCGGCCAAACGATAGTAGCCCGTGTTGGAGCTGACGGCAGTTGCGCGCTGAATGCTGCGAATGCCGTAGTTGATGCTGTCGAAGTTGTGCAGCTGCATACCCGTGGAAATAACGTACGGGTCGGTGCAGTTGATCATGGTCGAAGGACTGATTCCCTGCTCAATTGCTACAGCCAACGTGAAAGGCTTGAAAGCGGAGCCCGCGGGGCGGCCTCCCTGCGTTGCGATGTTCCACTCTTCTGAGTAGAAGTCTTTGCCGCCTACCATGCCCAGCACGTAACCGGTGCGCGGGTCCATTGCCACCAATGCCGCATCAAGTTCATCGCTCATGCTGTTGTATTGATTGATGCAGGCAACTTCAGCGTAATACTGAATAGTAGGATCAATGGTGGTGTAAATGGTAAGGCCGCCTTCGAACAGCTGAGCATACGAGCAGCCATAAGGGTTTCCTTCGGCAAGAAGCTGATCGCGCACGTAGCTGGTAAAGTACGGGTAGGCGTAAATGCCCGCATAGGGCTCATCGGGTGCCGGGTTAAGCGCAAGCGGCTCGGCCTGAGCGATATCATGCTCGTCTCTGGTTATGAATCCAGCCGAAAGCATACGATCAAGAACCAAATTGCGGCGCGTTACACAGGCGTCGGGATTCGTTTTGGGATTGAAATAGGTGGGGGATTGGGGTATTCCCACCAATGCCGCTGCCTGCGCGAGGGTAAGGTCGCGCGCGGAAACCTGGAAGTAGTTCTTCGCGGCAGCCTCGATACCATAGCATCCGTCACCGTAATTGATGGTGTTCAGATACATCAGCAAAATTTCCTCTTTGCTGTGGGTTTCCTCAAGCTCTACGGCAAGTTCCGCCTCGCGCACCTTGCGCTGGATGGTGATGTCGGTTGCCTCTTTTGAAAGCACAGTGTTACGGATAAGCTGCTGCGTGATGGTTGAAGCGCCTTCGATGGGCTGCCCGGCGAGGTTGCGCAAAAGCGCACGGGTGATGCCGAACAAATCGACGCCGTTGTGCTCGAAGAAGCGCACGTCTTCAGTGGCCACCGTGCCATCAAGGACGTATTTGCTGATGGCATCGTAGGTGGTTGGGTCGCGCTTTTCCAGCTGGAACTGGGCGAGGAGCGTCGTTCCGTCGTTTGCGTACACGACGGATTCCTGCGCAAAGTTGAAAGCATCCGAGCTTTCTTCAATACTGGGGAGGTCTTGCGCCCATTTGTTCGTGACGTTGATTAAGCCAACGGCTTCGCGATATCCTACAAAGCACACGGCCGCGACCACAATAATCAAGGCCCATGCGAGGGCGTGGGAATGCGATTCTCTAAGTTTTCTGCGTCCTTTCATAATTAACAATAGTACCACACGAGCGCTTTTGGTGGAGCGTTCGTGCCCTAAAGTGCGAACGGGGGCAGCTCGATTGGGCACATTAGTTGAAATACTGGCACCTGCAGGAAATATGGCTTGTTTGCATGCGGCCGTAAGTGCTGGCGCAGACGCCGTTTACCTGGGGTTGGGTGAGTTCAATGCCCGGCGCAACGCCGATAACTTCAGTATGGAAGACCTCCGCCATGCCTGTTCATGGGCGCATGTGCGCGGTGTCAGTATTTACGTAACGCTTAACATCGCCATTTTGCCATCCGAGATCGAAGCGGCGATAACATTTGCGCGCGATGCGTACGAGGCGGGAGCAGATGCGTTCATCGTTCAAGATATCGGCCTCGCCTCAATGCTTGCAAAAGAGCTTCCCGATGCGCGCCTGCATATTTCCACGCAGATGAACGTCCACAATGCGGCAGGTTTGGAAGCCTCTGCTCGGCTGGGCGCAAAACGAGTAACGCTTGCGCGTGAGCTTTCGCTTACCGAAATCGCGTATTTGTGCGAAATCGCGCGCGATTTGGGTATGGAAATTGAAACCTTTGCGCACGGCGCACTATGCGTCTGCTACTCGGGTCAGTGCCTCATGTCTTCGTTGATAGGAGGCCGTTCTGCAAATCGCGGATTGTGCGCTCAAGCGTGTCGTCTTCCGTATGAGTTGCACAAGGAAGGGGTTCAAGACGCGCTTCCGGCAGAAGGCGAGCATTTGTTGTCGCCCCGCGATTTGTGCTCGGTCGACCTGCTTCCGGCACTTGTTGAGGCCGGCGTCTCCTCTTTGAAAATCGAGGGGCGCATGAAATCGCCCGACTACGTATATGCGGTTGTCTCGGTGTATCGTGCCGTGCTCGATCGCGTTCTTTCAGGCAAGGGTCCCCAGTCGGCTACCGAAACCGAACAAGCGCAACTTGCGGAAGCGTTTTCGCGCGGTTTCACCACAGCCTATCTTACGGGCAACCGAGGCAACGAGATCATGAGTTACGGGCGCCCCAACAATCGCGGCGTTTTCATAGGTCGCGTTTCGGCTGTTAAGGACGGTCAAGCGATTCTCGTTCCCGAAAGGGAGCTCCACCAAGGTGACGTTGTGGAGTTTTGGACCAACCGTGGCCACTTCGCCGAAACGGTGTCGAATCCCGCCACCGATGGAAAAGGTGGCGTGCGCGTTGAGGTTTCTCAGCGCGTTTCCAAAGGCGACCGTGTATTTCGCGTGCGCAATGCCCAAGCGGCGTTCAAAGATAGCGAATTCGAACCGCGCGTTGCTGTTAACGGGCTTGTGAATGTGCAGCGCGGGCGTCCTTTGAACATGACGTTCACAACGCTCGATGGCGCTGTATCTGGCTATGCCGAAGGTGAGATTGTGGAGGCAAGCCGCACCAAAGCCCTCGAGGAAGAAGATGTTCGTTCTCACGTTGATCGCCTGGGACAAACCGATTTTGCGCTCAACCAGCTCGACGTCATTCTTGATGAAGGGGTGGGCATGGGCTTCTCTCAACTTCATCGTGTTCGAGCCGAGGCGCTTGAGCGCTTGCGCGCCAATCTAGAGAATCGTTATGCGCGGCCTGCGTTGTCTTCGTCGGCGAGCGTTTGCGCTCCACGCGCTCTGCGACGCTTTGCTGGTCGTAAGACCAGCTGCGAAGTGGTGGCATGGGCGACGAACCCTTCATGTGCGCGAGCGGCAAAGCGCGCAGGTGCGGATGAGATATATGTGCCTGCATTGGCGTATCGCCGTGGAGAGTCGCTTTATGCGGGCGCTCGTCAAGAAAAGGCGGAACAAGCTGGCTATCCTAAAAAGTGCGTCATGTCGCTGTATGCCGTCGATCACGATATGCTCGATGGTACGCGTGAGGAACGTTTGCAGATTGACCCTTGGGAGTACGTGCGACCTGGCAGAAAAGTGTACGCCGACAATCTTGCAGCGCTTGTGCGCGCCTCATCGATGGGCGCCATCGCCGAACTGGGGGCGCATGTTCCGGTAACAAACGTGCGGTCGCTTGAGCTTGCTGAGCAGTGGGGCGCAAGCCGTGTATGGCTGTCCCCTGAACTCTCGCTCGGCCAAATAGCCGATTTGGCCGAGGCGAGCCCGGTAGAGTTGGGTCTCACGATAATCGGCGCGCAGGAGCTCATGGTGTGCGAGCACTGTTTGCTGATGAGCCAAGGCCCCTGTGACCAGCGCTGCGATGTTTGTCAGCGTCGCTTTGCGGCTCATCACTACGTTGACCGTAAGGGCTTCACGTTCCCTCTGATTACTGATGCTCTGGGAAGAAGTCATCTGTACAACGGTGTTGAGCTCGATATTGCCCCCAGCATGCCCGATTTACTCGATGCGGGGATTGCTGCGGTTATGGTGGATACCACGCTTATGACCGCGCAAGAAGCGCACGCCGCTGTTTCGCGTGCGGTACGGGCGCGCAACTTGGCGCTTGAGGGTTCGGGTGGCGTCCCGAAGCGGGCGGGCACGACAAGCGGCCATTTGTTCCGTGGAGTTCTGTAAACACGCAACGACTGTGATAGAATCGCAGGCTGTACGCAACTGGACGTCTGTCCGTCAAAGGAGAAACGAATGATTTCCGCTGAAGAACAGCTTCACATTATCGCTTCGGGCGTTGATGCTATTGTCCCCGAGGCAGATTTGCTGAAAAAGCTTAAGCGGGGCACGCCGCTTAATATCAAACTGGGCGTTGACCCGACTGCTCCCGATATTCACATCGGCCACGCGGTTCCGCTGCGCAAACTGCGCCAGTTCCAGGATCTGGGCCATAAGGTCACCCTCATCATAGGCGACGGCACCGCGCTTATTGGCGACCCATCCGGGCGCAACAGCACCCGTCCGCAGCTTACACGCGAACAGGTTCAAGAAAATGCGCAAACCTACGTCGACCAAGCGTTCAAAATTCTTGATCGCGAAAAAACCGACTTGGTGCACAATGCCGACTGGATCCTCGACCTCAAAATGGAAGGCATACTGAAGCTGCTCAGCAACTTCACGGTGGCGCGCATTTTGGAACGAGACGACTTTTCAAAACGCTATTCATCCAATCAGCCCATCAGCCTTCACGAGTTCATCTATCCGGTCATGCAGGCTTACGACTCTGTGGTAATCAAGGCAGATGTTGAAATTGGCGGCCGCGATCAGCTGTTCAACCTGCTTGCCGGGCGTGAGCTGATGGAAAAAATGGGTATGGAGCCGCAGGTGTGCTTAACGCTTCCGCTTCTTGAGGGCACCGACGGTGTGCAAAAGATGTCGAAGAGCTATGGCAACTACATTGGTCTCACCGATGCGCCGGCCGATATGTTCGGCAAGGTAATGTCCATTCCCGACGAGCTTATGATCAAGTATTACCGTTTAGCCTCCAGCGTGCCGGTTGACGAAATTGATGCAATCGAGCAAGGCCTCGCAAACGATTCGCTTCATCCCAACAAGGTGAAACGTGCGCTCGCGCGCAATCTGGTCACTTCATATTACGACGAGGGTGCAGCCCAGGCTGCCGAAGAGGAATTCGACGTGGTTTTCAAAAAGCACGAGATTCCCGATGATATTCCCACCTTCGCAGCCGATCTAACGCCTAACGACGATGGTTTGGTATACGTTGCAAAACTGTTGGTGGATGCGGGGTTCGCCGCTAGTGCGGGTGAGGCACGTCGCCTTATTGACGGCGGCGGCGTCAAGGTCAACGGGGAAGCGCTTGCACCCAAAGCGTACAATGTCGAGCCGCAGTTGCTCGAGGGTGCAACGATTCAGGTGGGCAAACGCAAGTTCGCCAAGTTGGTCTAAGCACAATCTGCGGTTTCATAAAGTAGTAAACGGGCTGGCCCTAAAGAGTGCCAGCCCGTTTGGTTATATATGCGACATTCGATTGATTCTTATAACAGTAATAGCAAAGCGACAACATTCTTATTAGTAAGTAATAAGGTAGCGGCGCGTGAAGGCTTGCCTCCTTATGCCTCGGCAGGCAAAAGGAGAGCCTGAATTTCAAGTAAAGAAAGCCGCTCAAAACGCGCACTCAACGATAATTGTGCGTTCGTCTTCACAATTCAAAATCCTACTTGAGTTGTTTGCGAATGGAGAGTAAAGTACCAACTCGCGCCGCTAAGGAGGGCGCGCCTCAAAGAAGCGTCTTAAAGGCAATTCGCGTTTGTGGGGAAACCGTGAAACGGAATTACCTCTTGACAAGAAGCTTCAATCGAGATAAAGTAACTCCTTGCCCGATGCGCGAGGCGCGTCGGGGGGACGGCCCCTTGGGGCCGGGCCCGCACCTTGAGAACCGGATACTGTGAACGGAAATCTTAGAATCGAATTCCAAGGATCCTTATGAATCGGA
>JAZQAV010000145.1:0-9635 GCA_045545435.1 Eggerthellaceae bacterium
CTACCGCCCCGACGAGAGGAAGATGCTTGCATGGACGCAACGCAGACGAAGGTGGCCTGGGAGGGCGAGGTCGTGTCGGTGCAGCCGAGGAGCACGGTGTGGCGTTACCTGCTCGACAACCGCACGCACCGGGAGATTGGATACAACGTGTTCGTGTGGGGCTCCGTTAACGCAGCCGGCGACGGAGGCCAGACACTCGAGCTATCCGGCCGCGGAGCTGCGGCCTACAAGGGCTTCAGCGGCGTCAAGGACGAGGGCTGGCTCGACGAGATCTGCGTGGAGTGGCGCTCAGGTCCTGACGAGTGAGCGGGGTCGGGGATACGCTTGTTAGTTGACGCGGTCGACCCCGATGTTCCGACCGTGCCTACGCCGTTATTCCGCCTATTCTGACAACCTCGTTTCTGACAATTCGCGGCAAGACGTTGTCGGAATAAGCCAAGGGAGCATCGTGACTTCCGATGGCCAAGATGTTAAAACCATGCTGGAAACGGCATGCACAACCCCGATACCGCCGAATTGTGGAGGAGCGTCTCATTGGGAGACGGCGTCAAAACCGGCCTTCTGGGACAGTTTGGTGTTCGTCGGGAAAACCCATCTTCGCATGAACGTCAGTAGCTCTAGCGCACGCTGATACGTTGCGGAAACTGCTTACAGTAGGCGAGTAGTATGAAGTGTCTCATTGGGTTTCCGGCGGCTCTCCAAGCCCGCCTCCGCCTCCCTGTGTCTCAACGTGAGTCAGCTTCTCAACTGGGGTTATAACTGCTCCACATCCCCTCCACAATCCCGATTCTGGGCGGTTTTTCGTCGCGCTTCAGTCCGCAAGCGTCATATTCGCGGATTTTCGGGCGTTTTGGGAGGGTTTTAGGGGTTTGAACACGGTAGCGATAGTCTTTGTCCAAGCGCACGGAAAACAGCGTCTGAACAGCGGAAATGTTACTATCTGCGTATAGCTGCCAACGCCTTTCTACACAGTTCCTTCAACTCTCCTAAGCGGACCCAAGAGATCGCTTGGGACATAATTTACGCCAAAACCGGAAGCTGGCGAAAAAAGTTTCCGGGAGCGTGAGTTTCTTCCCGCCTATGAAGGCTCGCGAACAGTAAGGGCGGTGGCCGCATGACCCCAAGGGTAGACGCGGCCGCCAAGGCCCTTGATACCGAGCAGGCTCCAGACATCCACACCAACCCCGACGGCGCGAACGTCATCGAGATTAGCGAAGAGGAATTCGCAGTCGGGAGGCCTCCCAAGAAGAAGCCTGAAGAGAGTGCGGAGGAGTTTTATCGCCGTACGACGGCTAAGGGAAAGCTCGATGCGGGCCGTACCGTGCGTTCTGGTCTTGCGTTTGATTTTGATTCTACCGCGCCCGTTGTGCCGTGGGAGCGCTCCAAGCTCTCAGCCGATGAGTGGCTTTCACCGCGTTGTAACTAGTAAAGAACGTTTTCGTGAGTGAGCGGGTTAGGGGAGATGCCCCGGCCCGTTTTTTTGCGTTCGGCGCGTCTAAGGGGTTTGGTCTGGTTCGCTTTTGCGCATCAATCGGGCCTGCCGGGTTCGCTGCAACACGTTTGGCAACTGCTTGGTATCGGTTTTGCGAGCGTCGCGCGCTCTCTGCGTATAATGCACTCATGTGCTAGTAAGCGTAAGCAAACACTGAAGAGCGTTCGAAAGCATTCAAAAGGAGGTTTGTGCATGATTTACGATTACACCATTACCACGGGCACGGGTGAACAGCTTGATCTTGCCGATTACAAAGGCAAAGTTATCTTGGTGGTAAATACGGCCACGGGCTGCGGATTTACGCCGCACTACGAGCCCATCGAGCAAATGTATCGCGACTATCACGATCAGGGCCTTGAGATTTTGGACATCCCGTGCAACCAGTTTGGTGGCCAAGCCCCCGGTACCGACGACGAGATTCACGAGTTTTGCACCACGCACTTTAACACCACCTTCCCGCAAATGAAGAAAGCCGATGTCAACGGCGAAAACGAGCTTCCGCTGTACACCTATCTGAAGTCGCAGAAGGGCTTTGAGGGCTTTGACGACCATCAGTATCGCGAGATTCTTGAGAAGAACTTTGCCGCGGCCGACCCCGAGTGGGACAAAAAGCCCGACATTAAATGGAACTTCACCAAGTTTGTGATTGACCGTTCGGGCAACGTGGTTGCTCGCTTTGAGCCCACGGCCGACGTGGCAAAGGTTGAGGAGTGCATTAAGGCGCTGCTGTAGCGCACAAGGTGCTGTTCCCGTGCATTAGGGTATCGATTGCGCATTTCGCTTTGTTGCGGCGCATGCACGGGCTTTCCTGCTTTGCAATTTGATGCGGGCCAAGTGTTAAGCAAACCGTATTGAATGAAAGGGTGTTGACGCAGTTCAGCACTCTTTCTTTGTGTTTCATGCCGCTTGGTGGGGTGTGCTTTGTCCGTCTTTTAACGCGCACCCTGAGCGAAGGGTCGACCTTGAGTAGCATCTATAGTGATATATATTCACAAAAAATTGTGATAAAATAAGACAACCAAAACAATCTTCTGGAAGGACTAAAGATGGCAAGCGCGGCCACTGTCGAAAAAATTTCGGATGTGCGTTCTCGCATACATGATGACGGGCGCATTTCGCTTTCTGAGTTTGCGCGCGGCAAAAGCTGGCGTGACAAGCTTGCCCGAAACGAGTTTGTGGAAGTGCTAGAGCACGGGGAGCGCACTGCGTGGATTATTTCCGAGGAGGGCATGCGTCAAGTAGTCGATTACATTTCTGAACTTGAGGCGCAAATCGAGCTTTCTTCCATTCGCTCTTTGTTCGACCAGCGCAAAAACCGAGACGACTGGAAGTCGGGAAGCGAATTAGCACAGGCTGCAAAAGAGTATTTCCTGGCTCACGAGGATGCGCTTACAACGGCGGCTTCCAATGGCTAGTACGCAACAAATTCTTGCCGCGATTGATGTTTTGGCCAGCATCGAAGGTATTTTATTCGATCCAAAAAGTCTTGCCGAAGACGTCGTGGGGGTTGCAGCGGCTTTTCCCGATAAAGATGACTTTGAGGCGGCTATTTCCGCAACAGCGCGCACCCTTGGTCTTATTGTTGAGGGCAGGGTTGACGTCAGCATTCTTTCTGATGATTACGAGGGCTGGGAGTGCTGTCACTATCAGGCGCGCGCAATGCGCGGCATGAAGGCAACGATGCGGATTATGTTCACGCGCGCCGATGATGGTGTGCGCGTGCGTGGCTTTGGCGAACGCAGGCGCCCAGAAGACTTCTATCGCCGCATGGCAAAGGTAGAACGCCTTGGCTTAACGGGTTAAGGTACCTGTTTTCGTAAGCGACGACGTGCGCGATATGGCGAAGAACAGCGGTGCGCACGCAAAGCACAGCGCGCCAAAACAGCAATGGCCTCGTGCGGCTTGCTCTTTTGCAGCTGGCGGTACGAAAGCAGGCAGCGCGCGCAGGCGCGTGCTTCGGAGTAGGCAAGGTACACCACCAGCACCATCACCAGCAAGGCCAAAACGCGCCGCGCTTGGTTGCCGGCCAGCGACGACTCAAACGAATGCGTTCTGCTGCCTATTTCGATCACGCCAATTATTTCGTCGCTTTCGGGCGCGTGGATGGGAACCAAGCGATATTGCGTTGCGTCGCGCAGCGAGCTGCCGGTAAGCAGCCCCTTTTGCGATTGATCGCCGGCGAACGTTGCTTCGAGCTCTTTTGTGATGGGCAGTTTGGAAGACGTGCCCAAAACGTACTCGCTGCTGCTTCCGTACAGGTAGTAGATGCCTCTATCGTCTTTGCCATATACGTTGTAGTACATGCCTATGCCGTTGAGGTTCGCGGCGTTTATGAGCGATGAGGGCGTATCGATAAGGGAGAACAGGCTTACCATGGCTTCGAACGATGCGTCATCGGTTTGTCGCAGCGTGTCGCGGTCGCCCAAATTGTGCATGTGCTCGCCCAGGTTCAAGCTTGCCCGGGAAAGGTAGTCGGCGCACGTGTTGATTTCGGCCGCGCGGGTTTCAAGGGACGATTGATACGACGCATACGAAAGGTTGCCAATGGCAATGGCGATGGCGGCAACAACGGTAACCGACATGAACATGGGGCCAATCGATTGCGTTTCGCCCTGCTTTACCTTCCGCACCAGCTTGCGCATGCCCGCTACCAGCAAAAACGCTCCCAGGTATACACCCGACACCCACAAAAGCGCTATGCGGATGCCAAATGCGCTGCTGGGTTTTGCTTCGCTGAACGTGCTTACCAGCGTGCCGTCTTTTGCGTGCAGCTCAACGCTGTTGCTGTTGGTGTCGCTGAGGGTGAGTACGCCGTTGTTCTCGTGAATGCTGCTGAAGCCGTCGCCTTCTACCAGCATGCGCAACTCGTTTGTTTCGGGCATTATTTCGCACAGGCTGCCGGTGGCGTCGTCGCATGCGTAAATGATGCCGTCATCGCTTACATCCACAGCCAAAAACACGTGATCGGTAAACAAGAGCGGCGCTTCGTCCAGGTCTTCGTTTCCAAGGAAGCCAAAGCTGTCCAAGGTCACAAAACGGTTGGTACCATCGGTGGCAAAGGCTGCTGCGAAAACGTCCATTGCATGCTTGTCCAACGAGAGCAAGTCTTGCATTCCCTGGGGATTGGCCAGTTTGAAATGCAGCGTGTTGTCGATGGATACAATGGCGTTGATGTCGACATTGTCCCAGGTAAGGTGATGAGAGTTGCCTTCGTTGTCTGTGTAGGTCTACTCTTCGTAGGCGATAACCACGCCATCAGGCGCGTTGCTGAGCGATTTGATGGCGGGAATGGTTGTTCCCGTACCCGGTATTTCGCCAACGGCTTCAACGTAGGCGCCTTCTGTATTGAAGGCAACCACGCGCTCGTTTTTGATGATGTCGCTGTCGGCGGCAAAACGCACGCCGGAAAGGTATACGGTGTCGCCCGAAACGCACACGTCGGTAATTGCGTCGATGGGCGAGTCGGCGGTGTTGCAATCGATGACGCCCGTGAGGTTGCCGTCGGCGTTCAGGATGAGCGCTCTGCGCGAATTGTTGTCCACGGCTACGGTAATGGTGCCGTTGGAGTCGGCCGCGGTGGGCTTGTTGAGCGCGATGGATCCATACGGATTTGCGAATGGGATGGTTCCCATCGACACGAACAGCAGCGCGGCAGCAAGCACCGCGAAAACAAGAGAGACTATGTGGAACGCGCGCAGGGTTTTCATACCTGCGATAATCGCACGAAATCGCGCAGCGGAAAAGTTTTTGCTTGCCGCGTGGTTGCTTGGTAAGGAAGTTTTTGCGAGCTCGCTTGACGCGTTGCGCATACGGGGCGCCCGCTTGCTGGAAAGCTTTGCGAGCTCGCTTGAAGCGTTGCGCATGCACGCTTGGCGCGCTTGGCATACGGGGCGCCCGCTTGCTGGAAAGCTTTGCGAGCGCGCTTGGCGAAAAAGCTGTTCGAGCGCGGTGCCCGCTTGGCGAAAAAGCATAGCGTGCGCGCTTGCCGCATTGCGCATGCGAATATGGCAAAAAAGACGCGAAATGTTTCGCGCAGAGCTTATTTGGGGGAGGTAGACAGTGCGCAGCTTTTGCCTTAGGTACACGCCGTCGTGACAACAAGCTTGTGAGCTGGGTTTTTATGAAAGCCTTTTAATTTGCTTTCGCGAAGTCTGCTGAAGCTTTGGGGCTGCTCACCACATTTCGCGTCTTTTTTGCCATTTTGTCTCCAATTTTTTGGCGAACCGTATCCGCGGGCAGAAAACCAAGTCGCAGTGTGCTTGCGTTTGGGAGCGCGAAATGGTTGCAGCTTCAATTTCGCCAGTCGGCCGAGCCGCCGCGCGGTGTGCATTTGGGGCCCAACGCGCTTGCAACTTATATTTCGCTTGCGGGCCGAGCCGCCGCGCGGTGTGCGCTTTGGCCCGGTTGCTCGCATTGCTTAACGCGCGTGTTACAGCTCGTAGTCTTCGCGCTTCAGACGCAGGTAATCAATCTCCGACTGAGTAAGCTTGAGGTTCATCCATTTCATGCAATCCTGAAGCTCCCACATGTTCTGCGGGCCAACCTGCGCGGCAAGGGGCAGGTCAAGCGAGAGAACGTAGGCAAGCGCAATGTTGGTGCCGGTACAGCCGTGCTCTTCGGCCAACACCATCGCACGCCTGCGACGCTCGTAGTTTTCGGGCGTCAAGAACGATTCCTTGGTAACCATAGGCGCCCTATTGGGGTCGTAAGCAGGCATAACGGGGTCTTTGAAGAAGCCTGCACCTTGTGCCGCCCAGGCAAACAGCGGAATGTCGTGCTCCTTGTGCCATTGCGCGTACTCGTCGTCGGCGTACCAGGTGCCAGGCCATCTATTGTGCTTGGCGTGCACCAAGCTGTAGCTGGGCGAAGAGACGCTGGGCCCCCGGTAGTTCATAAGTTGGCAATACTCGATAGCCTTTTGGAGGCGCGCAGGTTGCCACGAGCTTACGCCGAAAGCCTTGAAGTAACCGGCAATGCGCAGCTCTTCCAGTTTGTCCATGAGCGGCTCGACAGGAACATGCGGGTCATCGCGGTGCATAAGATACAAATCGAAGTAGTCGACGCCAACGCGATCCAGGCTGAACATAAGGTCTTCCTGAATAAACTCGGGGCTCACGCGCACGAACTCTTCGTGAAGGACGCCTTTGCGGTCGATCATGCAGTTGCAGCACTTGTCGGTGATCATGATGTCTTCGCGTTTGACCTCGGTTTTTTGAAGCCAGCGAGAAAGGATTTCCTCGCTTTTGGCAATGCCGTCGCCTTTGCCGTAATAGCGACCGGTATCGATCATGGTTCCACCGTGCTCAACGTAGTAGTCCATCATGCGATGCGCTTCGTTTTCGGCGGTGAGGGTGAACCACGCGGTGCCAAATATAAGACGCGGAACTGGTTTGTCCAGACCGCGTACCTCCATGTACTCCATAGCCAATCTCCCTATCTATCTGGTAATACGCCAATTTCCATGATAGGTTTTGCGGTTGGCTCAAAGAATAACTAATGCATTTAAGAAATACTTGTTTGTAAACTTCAGGTTTACATTCGAGCGGGTCTTGCCATCTGCAAACGGCGGATCTTGCCATCTGCAAACGGCGGGTCTTACGTTGGCGAGCAGCGGATTTTGCCATTGGCGTGCAGCAGATCTTGTGCTTGCCTTTTCGGCATGCGGTTGTGGCAAAAATGACGCGCTGTGTAACCTCGCAATGCGCATTTGGGGTGCTGAACGATACGGAAGTGGTGCCGCGGCTATACGCTATCTTGCCAACAAGTTTGTGACCTGGCCTTTCGGGAAGTTTTTCGAAGGACTCTCGCAGAGAGTGCCGAAGTGCTCGGCTTCTTTATTGCGCACCGTTACACATCGCGTATTTTTTGCCATTCTCTCCGAGTGTTTTGGCAAGCTGCATGCGTGAACAAAAAACGCCGCGGCCCGCTAAACGCCGCGGCCCGCTAAACGCTGCGGTCCCTCTTGCTCTACGGCGTGTCTTGCTGCTGGCGCGAACCCTACGCGGCAGCCTTTTGGCGTTGCGCTGCTTCGCCGTTGGCAGCGATGCTGGATTTGCGCGTGGTGACTAAGAACAGAGCCGCGCATGCCAAGCAAAGTGCACCTATGATCATTGCCGCTACGTTGCTCGAGGTGTTCAAGAGCATACCGAGCACGAAGGGCTGGGCCACCAGTGCAAAACTGCGCGTTGAAAGCATGGCTGCGTCGGCAAGGCCTTCCGGCACGCTTTCTTCGCCGGCAACTTGCTTCCACAGCGTTTCCCAGCTGTTCGACATTTCGCCAAAAAGCCCCACCAGGGCCACAACAGCGGTGGACCAGGCAAGTGTCGTGTTCACCGAGAACAACAGGAAGATGACACCGAGCGCCGCCACGGCTGTCACCGTGGTGCGCCAGCTTCCCAGTTTGTTGCTTGTGCGCCCGATTGAGGCAACGCACACGTACACAACCAATTGTCCCAAAACGAAGATGTTGTTGATGTCGGATACCGATAAACCCTGGTCAGCTGAAAAAAGCGGGAACAAGAACGACGCATAGCCGTCGGTGAGCGTAACGGGGGCGGCCACCAAAAGCGCAAGGGCCCCATTGCATCGTAAAAGGCATCTATCGCCTGCGCGCTTTCTTGATTGTCTTTGTGGAAAGCGTTTCGGCTGTTAATTATCGCCATTGCGTTGCTTTGCGTTTGGGTGCTCTCCTGTAGATGTTCGGCGCTCATGTTCACTATGGAGGCGCGCGATTCCAAGGACGTTTTGTACGATGAGTACGAGAGGTCGACAATGGCAACGGTGACGGCGGCAACAACGGCCACCGCCATGAACATGGGTCCGAAGCTCTTGGTGTCACCGGCTTTTATTTTTGCAATCACTTTGCGCAGGGCTAGGGTAAGCGCAAGAATGCCCAGATAGATCGCCGATGCCCACACGGCTAGTACGAGGGCCAAAAAACCAGAGCTCGGGAAAACCGATGAAAACCTGCTTTGAACGGCGCCCTGCTTGTCGCACAACACCACTTCGTTGACGCTGGCATCGGTAAGAGCAACAACCCCGCTGTTCTCATGCACGCTGGTGTAGCCGCTTCCCGTAACAAGCACACGTACCTCGCCGCCGTGCGCGGCGATGGCGCAGAGCGAGCCCGTGGTGTTGTCGCACGCGTAAACGCTTCCTTCGTCGTCTATGTCTACGGCGGTGAACGTATGCTGCAAAACGGCAGCGGATTTATCGGTTAAGGCGGCGCCTTTAAGCTCGCCAAAGCTGTTTACAGTCGCGTAATTGTTTTCGCCGGAGCTTGAGAGCGCGACCGCATGAACGTTTATTGCGCCCCCGTCGAACGAGCTTATCTCCTGTATTTTGTTTGATTGGTAAAGCTCGAAGCTCACCGTGTTGCTGATAGCGTCCAGGTCGTCGATGTCAACATCGTTTGACAGCTCTTTGGTTTGGTCGCTTGTGCCGTCCCGATAGCCCCAGCGCTCTTTTGCGATCACGATGCCTTCCGAAGCATTGCTGAGCGATACTATTGAGGGGCTCGCACTGCCATGGCCCTCTTCTTCATAGATAATTTCCTGGTTGTTGCCGCTTTTGTTGCTTGCCACTACGCGCTCTTGCTTGATGATGTCGCTGTCCGGGGCAAAGCGGACTCCCGATAGATACACCGTGTCGTTCATCACGCACACATCGGTGACGGCATCGACAGCAGAATCCATGTCCGCGCAATTCATGATGTCAACAAGGTTGTTATCTGCGTTAAGCACCAGAATGCGACGCGAGTCGGTGTCCACAATGGCGGTCAGGTTCCCATTTGAGTCGGCGACGGTTGGCCCGTTAAGCTGAACGGGGGCGAAAGGGTTTATGAACGGTATGGTTTCGTAGGCAACAAATAGAATTGCAGCGGCGATAACGGCGCAAACGGTTAGAACTATATGTGACACGCGCAGTGTTTTCATGGTTCTATATTCGCACGAAAATAATTGCGGGAAAAGAAGGATGTTATCGGGTGCTAGGTGGTGGTTAACCATTGTTGCACTGCTATAATCCTTAACAAGGAAACCGAAATGACGCCTATGCGTACGTACGATAGAAAGGAACGCGTATGATTTTCTGCCCTAAATGCGGCACGCAAAATGCCGTTGACGCAGCATTTTGTGCTGGTTGC
>JAZQAV010000146.1:0-2703 GCA_045545435.1 Eggerthellaceae bacterium
CTTCTCTCGAGGTTGCCCAACAGATTCATGATACTACCGTCCTGATAATGGGTGCTGGTTGTCGGGGCTAAAGCCCCCGTTTTGTTTTGTTTTACCCAGGTGACAACAGCACTTCAAATTTCTTTTCAATTCAACGATGCGCTGGGCAGGGAAGATGGTCGTATTGCCTGTTCAACGACTGGTTGAAAATAGAACAAATGTTTGGTATTGTAGCTGTGCGACGACAAGTCAGGGTCATTACGCCAGGCAGCGCGTGGTTATGCGCGCAAGCCATCTTTCAAATACAGCCTAACGCTCTCGTCGCATCCTTCCGGCAGAAGGTTCTCCTGCCAAGTGCGGCGTGCGGTATCAAGCAACCTTCTAACTCGATTTTCCGAGGACATCACCATCCATGCTAGCCAACAAGGGGTATCACCTTTTGGTTAGCGCATTAGTTGACCGTGCTATGCGGCTGGAAAGGAGTGTTCAAATGGGCGACAACAACGTAACGACAATCGGGGCAGGAGCTGGATCCGAGGGTGCAGCCCCAGTCGCGATAATCGACGAAGAGTTCCTGCGCGACAAGATCCATATGGTGCGTGGCCAGAAGGTCATGCTCGATTTCGAACTAGCCGAGATCTATGGGTACACGACCAAGAATTTCAACAGGCAGGTCAAAAACAACATCGCTAAGTTCGAAGGCGAAGACTTTATGTTCCAGCTAACTGCTAGCGAGTGGGAAGTCATGAGGTGCAATTTTTGCACCTCAAGTTGGGGCGGTATTCGCTGTGCGCCTCACGCCTTCACCGAGCAGGGCGTCTACATGCTCATGACCGTGTTGAGAGGCGAGCTTGCGGTAAGGCAAAGTCGTGCTCTCGTCCGCCTGTCTTTAATATAACTATTAAGTAATTATGTTATAATTAGAAAGAAGCGTTCCATGGTTGATTTCGAATGGGATTCTGACAAGGCAAAGACCAACCTGGCAAAACATGGCGTGAGCTTCGAAGAAGCGATGACCGTGTTCGGCGATCCTTATGCGCGAGTTATTGCCGACCCAGATCACTCCCTCGAAGAAGAGCGCTTAGTGATTCTCGGCATGAGCATGCGAGCACGGGAGTTGGTTGTGTGCCATTGTCGACGTGGTCCCGGCGGTTCGGCCGTGCGCATTATATCGGCGCGAAAGGCAACCAAGTCCGAGACGAGGCAATATTGGAGGTTTATCGATGCGTGAAGAGTACGATTTTAGGGAATCGGTGGCGAATCCCTATACGAAGAAGCCTTACAAGCAGATAACCATCAACCTCGACGTTGACGTCATCGATTACTTCAAGGCCAGTGCGGCTGAAACGGGTATTCCTTACCAGCGTCTAATTAATCTGTACCTTTCACAATGCGTCGCTGAAGGCAAGAAGCTCGTGTTCGCCTGAATGAGCTTGCGTTCCTCGTCGTTTGGCGCCGTTCTGGAGGTTTTAAACGCTCTTGGCTATAAATTCGATATCGTGCCATCCGCTTAACGGTTTGCGAATCGTCAACGCATGTCAGCTAATAAGAAAGCCCCATTTCTGGGGCTTTTGATTGGTCGATTTTTTCGACCTCAAGATTAGAGCGGACAACTCAAACAACTCAAGGTCGAAAAAATCGACCTTGAACAGAGATGGTCGTGGAAGCAACTTCAAATACAAACCCTATGCATTCGCAGAACGCGGCATCGATAGGCATATCGAAAGTGAACGCTGTCTTGGTAGAGCAATTTGATTAGGTGTATATTGTGGTATACAATCAAACAACATTATCGATACGACGCACAGATGAGTTTGCCAACTGGCTTAAGCGTCTGAAGGATACACAAGCAAAGGCAAGTATCAATCTGCGTATTCGCAAGGTCGTCTTGACAGGTAATTTAGGAGACTACAAACCTGTGGGCGATGGCGTCTATGAGTTTCGGGTTGATAGCGGGCCTGGTTACAGGGTGTATTTTGCATGGCGCGGTAATGATGCGGTGTTGCTGTTAATCGGAGGCGATAAGTCTTCTCAAAACCGCGATATCAAAAAGGCGAAGCAGATCAATCGGCTTTATGAGTGAGGGAGGATTGACGGCATGAAGAAAGCGGAGATGTACGATGCAGCTGAATTCCTCGAATCCGATGAGGAAATAATCGCTTACCTCAATGCGGCTCTCGAAGATGGCGACCCTGCTCTCGTTTCTGCTGCTCTTGGTGATATTGCCCGCGCGCGTGGCATGACAAAGCTGGCAAATGAGACCGGTATAACAAGAGATGGATTGTACAAAGCTCTTTCGCCGAGCGGGAACCCGTCGTTTGGCACCGTTCTGAAGGTTTTAAACGCTCTTGGCTATAAATTCGATATCGTGCCATCCGCTTAACGGTTCACGGATCATCAACGCGTGTCAGCAAATAAGAAAGCCACATTGCTGGGGCTTTTGCTTTCATGGTGGTCGAGGAGGGATTTGAACCCCCGAACTTGTGCTTGTAAGGCACCTGCGCTCCCGCTGCGCCACTCGACCAAATGCGTCTTTCGACGGTGAATCAGTTTCCCACAATTTGGTGGAAACTTCAATCCACGATGCCCGATGCGCACATGTTCACCGTTCTTTCACTCTTAAGCGCTCTGATGGTCTGCGGTTTCGAAAAGCGAGCGAGTGTTTTGGAATGCGATGACGGTTGTTTTGCGGCACAAGGACAGCTCGCAGTGGAGTAAATGGCA
>JAZQAV010000147.1:0-11260 GCA_045545435.1 Eggerthellaceae bacterium
ATGTTGGTGGCCGCAATGATGAACAAAATCACAATGCAAGCAACCAAAACAACCTGGCCGTTCAGCGAGGGGCCACCGGCTACAGCTGCGGTGGTTTCGGTGGCGGCAGCTGCAGCAGCGCCGGCAAGGCCAAAGTTATGCGCGAAGGCTGCACCAATGAGCATGCCCAAGAACGTCACAGCGGCGTCGCTGGAACCCTGGCCGGCCATCACCATCTGGCGAAGCGGGCATCCGCCTGCAAGAACGCCGGCAAATCCAACGGCGTACAGGCCAAGGATGTTCCAAAGGTGCTGCGCGTGGGCGATGGGCTGTCCATCAAAGCTCGGCTTGAAAGTTCCCGTGGCAATGCTGTAAGCAAGCATCGCAATAAAAATGCCGATGACGGGAATGAGCAGGGTGAAGTCCTTCATCAGGAACAAATTGCGAATGCCGCCAATAAAGCAGATGCGCGTCTTTTGGGCCAAAGCGCCAATTACCAGCGCAACGCCAAGCGCCAGCAGAACGGGTGCGTGCTTGGAACCAGGACCCGTTTCGCTGGAGGCAAACAGTCCAGCGGTCACCAGGCTCAAGACGAACAACAGGGTAATGGCGATGGGCAAAACCGCACCTGCCGGCTTGTTCGTATCCAGTTCGCGACCCAGCGAAAAGCCTTGCTTCAAGAACACGGCACCGGTAATGGCTCCCGCTACCAGGCCAATGAGGCCAACCCAACCGTTAAGGTCGCCTGCGGCCATGCGGATCACCATGCGAAGGGGGCAACCCAAAAACACCAGTGCGCCCACCATCATGATAAAGCCGAGTACAAAGCGGATCATCGGCGAGGAACCCGCCGTTGAGCGATATTCCTTGGTCGCGATGGAAATAAGGAACGAGCCCAAAATGAAACCGACGATTTCGGGACGGAAGTATTGAACGACGCTTGCACTGTGAAGCTTCATAGCTCCGGCGGTGTCGCGAATGAAGCACGCAGCACATACGGCCATGTTAGGTGGGTTCCCAGCTATTGCCAGAACAGCGACAAGGGCGCCAACTGCAACACCTACGATGGCCAGCCCTTTCTTCGAATTAAGGAATTCCACGAGTAGAACCTTTCTGTTGCGGCGCAACAAAGCGCGCCAGCGTACGGCAGGATGCATGCGCGAAATGTCAAAGCCCACGAAAATGGACGCAAACATTTAACGCATGGTTGGATGCAGAAAAGTAAAACGTGCAGAATATGGTGTCCTATTTCGCTCGCCGTGCTTGAGCGGTCAGGGCGTTGCGCAGAAGATGTTGCTGGGGCGTATGCAGAATTTAGCGCCCTTGCAACACGAGCTAATGATAGCAATCTATATCAATATGCTTAAAACGTAATAGTGTAATTTTACTGTGAAAGGTCGAATTGCACGCGGTTTGGCTTTATCGCATGTTTCCAGCGCGAACTGAGCGCCTCGTGCGAACTGGCGTCCCGCGCGGATTACGCGTTCACTGCGAGCCTTGAATAATTTGGTGGTAGTGCGAATTCCCCAAAATAATTTGGATAGACGGCTGCTGTCGGTTAGAATAAACAAATGCATGGGGGCCCTTAGCTCAATGGCGGAGCAGGGGACTCATAATCCCTTGGTTGCAGCTTCGAGTCCTGCAGGCCCCACCATCAACTTGGCACTACCAGCCCCGCCTCGCGCGGGGCTGCTTTACTTTACCTGCAGAGGGTCGCCCGTGAGCCCAATCGTGAATCGATGATCGCTTACGCTAACTCTGCGCGTACCACAATGAATGCGTTTCCCCAACTCAGGATGGAGCCAGCCATGATCGATGAGAACTGCGTTTTTTGCAAAATCGCTACGCACGAGATTCCCACCAAACAGGTGTACGAAGACGAGTGGGTTATTGCTTTCGACGATATGGAACCGCTGATGCCGGTGCATACGCTCATCATCCCCAAAGACCATTATCGCAACGTAGGCGACGATGTGCCGGTTGATGTGCTGGGCCACACTATGGATGCGGTGAAAAAGGTTGCGGAAATCAAGGGGCTCACCGAGCGCGGTTATCGCTGCCTCATCAATACCGGCGACGACGCCAGCCAAAGCGTGAAGCACTTCCATGTGCACGTGCTGGGTGGCGGTTTGATGCCGCGCCCGAACGACCAGGACTGGGGCGAGGTGGCAACCAACGCAGAAAAAATCGCCGCGCAAAAAGAATTGCTGGCGGCAGCTCAAAAGTACACGCAGGCGGTTGAGGCTGAGAAGCAGAAGTAAGCGCCCTCGTTTCGTGCAACGCACACGCGGGGCTGCAACCAAACGCGCCACGCATCAAGCTTTAACGCTTCGCTTCGGGAGGTCATCTGGCATAACGCCGATAACCTCCCGAAGTTAGCTTTATGCCGATTTTTACGTAACTGTTACTTTAGGGCGCTAGAGTGTTCCTGTAAAATACCCCCATTACGTATAACTGCGTTTGCAACAGTTCCTGGTAAAACAACCTGTTAAACCGCGCGAACGGCTGTCGCGCGGCTCTTGAAAGCGTTGCGCCAGGAAAGAAGAGGAGGTACCGATGAACAAGAATCTCACGCGCAGGGGCTTCGTTGGCGTTGCTGCGGCTACGGGTGCGGCTGCTGTGTTGGCAGGCTGCTCTTCGGGAAGCGGATCGGCCAGCGCATCGGCAAGCGCTAGCGCTTCGGCAAGCGCCAGCGGCTCTGCCAGCGGTGCTAAAACCACCCTGCGTTTCGTGACCGGCGGCGAAAGCGGAACCTACTATGCATTCGGCTCCGTTATTGCTCAGCACTGCACCAACGAGACCAACGTTGAGGTGCGCGCGCTTGCTGGTAACGGCTCTAAGGCAAACGTTGAAGCTCTTGAAGACAACGACGCCGATCTTGCATTCTGCCAGTCCGACGTTATGGCATATGCCTACAAGGGCATCAACCTGTTTGACGGCATGAAGGTTGAGTGCTTCTCCACGGTTGCCAACCTTTACGAAGAGCAGGTTCAAATTGTTACCTGCAACCCCGACATCAAGACCGTTGCCGACCTCAAGGGCAAGCGCGTCTCCATTGGCGCTGCTGGTTCGGGCGTGTACTTCAACGCCGTTGACATCCTTGGCGCATACGGCATCAAGTGCGGCCAAACTCCCGACGAGTGCGACTTCACGCCGTCTTACCAATCGTTCGGTGACTCCGCCGACTCCCTGAAGAACGATCAGATCGATGCCGCCTTCATCGTTGCAGGCGCTCCTACCACCGCTATTACCGACCTGTCCACCTCCAAGCAGGCCTACCTGGTAGCACTTGACTCCGAGCACATTGCCGAGCTCAAGAAAACCTCCGACTACTACAACGAGGCCACCATTGCTGCTGGCGTGTACTCCGGCATCGAGCAGGACACCACCACGGTTTCCGTTGGCGCTGTTGTCATTGCCAACGATTCGGTACCCGAGGATGCTGTGTACGCGTTCATTTCCGACATCTTCGAGAACGCAAAAGACCTCACCGACAGCCATGCGAAGTACGCCGAGCTCAGCCTCGAGAAGGCCGCATCCATCACGTCGGTTCCGTATCATCCGGGTGCCGCTAAGTACCTCGATGAGAAGGGCTTTAAGGTAGAAACCAAGTAGTTTTCAACCTGTTTCTACGACATTCGAGTTTTAGAGAGAGCCGCAACGGGCTGGTGTTTTTGGTCCGTTGCGGTTTTCGTGGTAATTACTAGGGGGCAGTTTTGCCTAATAAACAAGAACGACTGCAAGAGGCACCAACGCCTGCAATTCATACTGAGCTCGATACCGAAATCGAGGCTGAAAAGGGCTTAACGCACGAAGCCGGCGGCGAAGCGCCTGTTACGGCAACGCCTGAAATCGATATCGACATGCTGGCCGATCCCGACGTTGACGTTGATGACGTCATGCGCAAGTACGACCTTGAGTCCAACACGCGCATCTGGGAAGGCAAGCCCAAAGTGGTTGTATCCATTATTCTTGCAGCCTTCTCTATCTATTGCATAGGCATGACGCTGTTCTCGGTGGAGCTGCCTGAAACCAAGCTTGCGCGCTTCCTTGGGTGCGTGGTGCTCATTGGTTACCTGCTGTATCCGCGCAGCAAAAAGCATGTGCGCGTGAACTCCATGCCCTGGTACGACGTTATCTTGATGGTGGTTGGCGCATTCTGCTTCTTCTATTTTGCGTTCAATGCCATCGAAATCGTGCACATGGCTTCGCGCATTCAAACCATTCATGTGGTGCTGGGCGTTATTGGCACCCTGGTGCTCATGGAGCTGTGCCGCCGGTGCGTGGGCGTGCCCATTTTGGTGGTTGTGGGCGTTCTTCTCGTGTATGCCTTCTTCAACCAGTTTGAGTTCAACCCCGACTTCTACAAGGCATTGCGCACTATCACGTACAAGCTGTTCTACACCACCTCAGGTGTAATCGGAACGCCTACGTACGTTTGCTACACCTACATTGTGCTGTTCATTATCTTCGGCGCGTTCCTTGAGCGCACGGGCATTGCGGCGTTCTTCATTTCGCTGGCTAACCGTATTGCTGGCTGGTCATCAGGCGGCGCCGCCAAGGTGTCGGTTATCGCGTCTGCGCTGTGCGGCATGGTTTCGGGCTCTTCGGTGGGCAACACCGTTACCACGGGCTCGGTTACCATTCCCATGATGAAGAAAACCGGCTATAAGCCCGAATTTGCGGGCGCCGTTGAAGCTGCGTCGTCCACGGGCGGACAGATTATGCCGCCTATCATGGGCGCCGCTGCGTTCCTTATGGCCGAGTACATGGGCATTCCGTACATCCAGGTAGCCACAATCGCCATTATTCCCGCGCTGTTGTACTTCACGGGCATCTTCCTTACCGTGCATCTTGAGGCCAAAAAGCTTCATCTTGAGGGCATCCCGCGCGAGCAGCTGCCGCGTATTTCTTACCTTGTGAAGAACTGCTACCTCATTATTCCGCTGGTGCTGCTGGTGTGGTTGGTTGCTTCGGGTACGCGTACGATGGCGTATTCGGCGGCGGTTTCAATTGTGGCCGCGCTTATCGCGGGCCTTATCAACTTCTTCGTGACCGAGCTTCAGAATCGCGAAGAAGGCGTGTCGGTGGGTCAGGCGGTAGGCCCTGCTCTTGTCACCGCGCTTAAGACCGCTGTGGCTATGACGTTTGAGGCGCTGCAGGCTGGCGCGCGCAGCTGCATTGCTGTTGCGGTTGCCTGTGCGATGGCTGGCATGATCGCGGGCTGCATTACGGTTACGGGCCTTGCTTCCACGCTCATCAACGTGATCGTGAACTTCGCGGGCGATGCCACCATCATCGGCTTGGTGCTTACCATGCTCACGTGCATCGTGCTGGGCATGGGCGTTCCCACCACGGCGAACTACTGCATCATGGCTGCCACGTGCGCGCCTATTCTTATCAAGCTGGGCATTCCTGTTGTGGGCGCACACTTCTTCGTGTTCTACTTCGGCATTGTGGCCGACATTACGCCGCCGGTTGCTTTGGCGGCTTACGCCGGCAGTGCGATTGCGCATTCTGACCCCATGAAGACCGGCCTGAATGCTGCGAAGCTTGCTATTGCGGCGTTTATCGTGCCCTACATTATGGCGTTCAACCCCGTTATGCTGCTTCAAGGGTCGTTTACCGGCATTGAGCTGGCTATTGTGGTTGCAACAAGCATCGCTGGTTTGTTTGGCGTTGCGGTGGCGCTTAATGGTAACCTGTTCACCAATGTGAATCCCGTGTTCAGGATTTTGTTTGCGGCTGCTGGCTTGTCCATGATGATTCCCGGCGCGCTTACCGACATCATCGGTGTTGCGGGTGTGGCGCTTCTGTTTGCGGCGCAGTACCTGCTGTTCAAGCGTGCGAAAGGCCAAGAGTAAGCAGCTGCGTAGCGCGTCGTGTGGCGATGCCGCAGAAGGCGTGCGCTTGCAAGCGCGGTTTGCGGCGGTGCAGCGCGCCGCGCAACGGAGCGCGGCTTTCGGCGGAGTAACGCGCCGCAACCCTGAATAAATTCGCTTTTACGAAAAGCGCCCCTGTCGAAGGGGCGCTTTCTTGTTGTGCGGTTGCTTCGGATGGGTGCGCGGACGCAAAACGCCAGTTGTGACCTGTTTGGGAGATGCTTGCGGACGCAAAACGCCAGTTGTGACCCGTTTGCAAAAAGCCCGCGGACGCAAAATGCCAGTTGTGACCTAAAAGACGCGCATTGAAAGCGGCTAGCTGACGAGGGCACGTCACTGACCAGGGGATTCTTTATGGCGTGAAAATGTTGTGCGGGCAGAACGGGTCACAACCGTAGTTTTGCGTCCCATGGATACCGCCGAAAGGGTCACAACTGTAGTTTTGCGTCCCGCGCCTGACGTCTATTGGGTCACAACCGTCATTTTGCGTCCCTCGAGGCGCTTTTATCGCCTGCAATCTAAAAACTATGCTGCGGTTTAAATCTTTGTAGCGTTCGACATGCAAATCCCCGTGGCCAAATGGGGCTACTCCCAGGTGCAGATTTCCTCGTACACCACTTTGCCGTCAACCGTTTTGGATTCCATGAGGCTAAACGTATTCACCTGCGCGCTAAACGGTTCGCCAGCAACATGGGCGGCGAGGGCGCTGGCCGAGGTTTGCTCGGAACCTTCGGCGAATGTCACGTGCCGCGCCAGCGTTACGTGTGGCGTAAAGGCACGCGCCTCGAACTCGAACCCAAGCGCCTCCATCTTACCTCGAATAGCTCGCTGCAATTTCGCGAGCGCTTCGTTCTCACGAAGGCCCATCCACCAGGTGTGCTCCTTGCGTTTGCCACTGGAGCCCGAACGCCCGGAACTCGTAAACGATCCCGCGTGATCGAACACCAGCGTATTCTCAAGCGGATTGGTTATGTCATCGAGGGCATCTTCGATAGCGAACAGCGCCTCTTCATCCACGTTTCCTAAAAAGGACAACGTCACATGAAAGTTTTCGCGCGGAATTGGCGCCATAGTGGTTGCATTGTGCGCAAGACGATCGCGACAGGCTTCCAAAGAATCGTTTGTTTGCTCGTCGAGCAGAATGGCTATGAAAACTCTCATAATGGCTCCGTAATCTGCGCTTTTACCGCAGCGAAAATGTGTCTGTGCTTTATATCGATGTGCTTGAGTTTCGGATCGCCTCGGTTGGCAACCGCAGCCCTGCGCCACATCAAAGGTTAGCTTTGCAGAAGCTCCTGCATGGCAAGCGAAAGCGCGATGGGAGCCCATACCGAAAACTTGTTAGGCTCCTGGGCAAGCTCTGTCGCCAGTTGGTCGAATGTAACCCAACGCGTGTATTCAACTTCATACGGGTCAAGGTTTAACTCGCCTGAAAAGCTCCCTACGATCACGTGGTCGAACTCGTGCTCGAAAATGCCATTGTCGAAAGCGGCATGGTATACGAAAGCCGCTATTTCGCGAAGGTTTACGGCCTCACAGCCAAGCTCTTCGTGCACGCGCGTGTAGGCGGCGTCAAGCGTGCTTTCGCCTTCGCGCGGATGCGAGCAGCACGTGTTGGCCCACAATCCGGCCGAATGATACTTGAAAGCGGAGCGCTTGGCCAAAAGAATCTCGGGTTCCTGTTCGCCTTCGCGAACAAGCACAACAGAAAAAGCGCGATGCAGCTGGTCGTTTACGTGAGCATCCAGCTTGGTGGCCGCGCCCAAAGGCCGGTCCAAGGCGTCAACAAGAATAAGCTTGTCGTTTTTCGCTGGGTCGCGATCAATTGCGCGTTCGTTTTCCGGGTGGAGCGTTTCGTCGGGTTGATGCAAAGCGAAATCCTTTCACGTTGGTTTGTTTTGCCCTGCGCTTCACGTGGCCGCACGTGCTGGCTGTTAGGCGGGATTCTCCACGTTATCGCCAACCATCCAATAATCGCACGTATCGCTTCCGTCGGCAATTGTATGCTCGCGAAAAAGGCGTGCATGAATCAGATCGACCATCAGATAATCCAACTCGCACAAAACCGGGGTGATGGAAGAAATGCCCAGTTGTTCGCAATGCTCGGCAATAGGGCAGCGCGTGTACTCGAAAAAGATGCCATCGGTGTGGCGTTCGTCGTCAAAACGCACGCGCCAAGCCGATTCGAACTCGCCTTCGTGCGCTTGCGCCCATGCCTCGTTCGCGCGCATGGCCTCAAGCTGAAACGCCAAGCCGTTCTCACCGCGATTGGCATTTTTGACTACGCCCACAATTTTCAGCGGTGCGAAGTGCAAAACATCAGCGGTTACCAGGCGCATGTCGTCGGGCGACAAAACGCCGCCAGCGCCCAGCCACAGCGCCACGAACACCATTGACTCGCAAAAAGTGGGAATCATGGGGTTATCTTTTCCCATGTTAGGGGCGCATAAAAGCAAGTCGCGATAAGCTTGCTTGCCTTGTTCAACGGCCTGCTTGGCAACGGGTTTGCCCCATCGCTTAGCGATAGACCGTTTTGCTACCGGCGAAATGATGCGCCAGTACAAACCTTTGTAGGGAACCATACTAAGCCTCACATCTCGGAAAATATCTGATTCCTTTATACCTTTTGTTCAGCTTTTTGTCTTACTGGGCCGCACGTTTGTTGCTTAGCAGATACGAGCAGTATCAATGGCCCAAGAGGTAGAGGTCTGTTTCTTGATTGCATCGTTTTGCGCCAGCACGAGCATGGGCCAAGGCCTTTTCGTACCAACTGTCACCCGCATCGACAGCTTTTTCTAATTGTTCTACTGCGTTTTTGTACATAACGGTCGCAAATAGGAGGTTCTTCTCACACCCAAGAGCATCTTCGTAGCATTCTCCTAAGCGAAGCATGATGCTTCCAGCCAAAACAGGGCTGTATAGTTGTTGTGGGTTACGCATTGCCTTCATATACCAATTGAAAGCGTTTTCGGCATCTTGGGTGCATCCAATTCCGTATCTATACATATCGCCCAGCTTGTAGCATCCTTCACACAATCCAGCGTTCGCAGCTATTAAGAAGCTTTCATAGGCGCGAGCTTCGCGAGGGAAAGAACCGTCATTGTCCAATTTGTTTTGAAGATAAGACCCTTCGCAGCGATCGTAACTGTAAAGATAGCCAAGGTATAGGCTCGCATAAGCGTTTCCGTACTCGACAGCTCGCAAAAACAGCTCTTCGGCAGTCTGAAAGCAAGCAATCCGTTCTTCGCGCTTGTCAGGGCTTGTGATCGACATGCCTTTTTCGTAGAAGCGTGCACCTTTCGAAAGCGCAATTGAACCATCTGGGTCAGGCGCCGCGCCGCGCTGAGAGCGATCGAAGGGTTCTTTGCCTGGGTTTAGGTTAATCATCCAAGCTCACCTCCATGCGCAATTTGACCAAGTTCTTTTCGACGTTCTTGCTAACCAGCCTGGCCGAAAGAGCTTTACCGCCATCCATGAGGCGTGCGAGTATTTCGTTGCAATCGGCGGATACGAAACCTATTACTTTGCCTTCAGCCAGAACCTTAATTGCCCAACGGTCTGCGAGATTGCCTTGTTCGCGTTCGAGCTTTAGCTCCGAGTTTAGCTCCAGCGATATTGCCAAGCTTTTTGCTCCGTGGAAGTTTGAAGTGCCCGCAATACGAGCATCTTCGAAGAGCACGATTTTGTTTTGGAAAGGGATAGGTATCGATAGCGCCGAAGTACCGGAATTAATGGCGGTGGCAAGCGATGTCGACCCAATTGTTGAAAGCGCTTTATCCAATGTGGCGCTAGTGCTCATTGCCAGTCCTCTCAACAAGTGCGTTAAACCGTTCGTCATATATGCGTTGGGCCTCTTGTTGCTTTTCGATTTGTTGACTTAGCTCTTCGGTTCTGCCGCTTACCCATTCCCAGTTGGACAGCTTTTCGCTCAGTGCGTAGGGATTTGAGTTTTTGATATGCTCAAGCTGTTGAGCGACAACGCGTTCATGCGCCAGTACAAGCTCAAGCTCCGCTGCAGCTTCATCTTCAGTTAGGTTCGAATAATCGGGATCGCCTCCTATGTCTTTGACGGCTATGGCAATGATTCTGAGGGTGTCTAGGTCTCCATGCTCGTAAGCAGCTTGCGCCAACCTAAAAAAGCGAAGGGCCTCTTCCGTTTGTTCCGGATGCAAATCGGGGTGCAGACGTTTTACCAGATCGCGATGAAGCTGCCTTAATTCTTGCGATTCGCTGGGAGACAGCATCCGGGAATTGGAGATGCGGTCGGTTATTTCCGCATATGCCTTGATGCTCTCGTTAAGAAGGATTATCCATTCAACAAATTCACGATCAAGTTGTCTTTCGATTTCATCAATGTCGACTGGTTTTCCAGCATTTATGCACGCTTGTGCAAGTTCGTATCTTCTGCGCGATCGGCGTGCGGATATTTGGCATTTGAGCAAATCGTTTTCCAGAAAACCGATGGTTACTGCATAATCTGCCTCGATTTGCGGGTTAATTTGCAAAACGATTTCATCGATTTCGAACAACAAGTCTATGATGCGAGTTCGAGCCTGCTGTATTTGATTTATGACGGGTTGATTCGTTCCGCTCATTTTGGTGCCTTCCCTATGATGTTTCGATTATCCCAAGGGAAAAGGCACAGGGAGTACCATGAATGGTACAGCTGCAGGCTTGTGAGCAAGAGGCCGCTCTTGCCGTAGGCTAGGCGCTCATAGGTATGAATGGTTTACTTGACGAAAGACGGACTCCGACGTTCGCTAAGCCTCGCTCACGTTTTCGGCACCGTCGAACGCAAGCAGGGTATCCATTGCGTTCTGCGTGCGAAAACAATACTGAACCACCAGATTGGCCGGGTCGACGAACTCCGCAATCTCTTCGGCGGGGATGAGCCCCGAGGCCACCATCTCAACTTCTTCGGTGGCAATCCACGCGCAAACGACGGTCGGGTCGCCGATGCCTTCAAGTGCCGTGTTGCCCTTCCGGCATGCTTTGATGTAGTTCATCCAGGCGGTAATGCCGTCTTGGGTCGGCAAAAAGCGTAGACCGAACACATTATTCTGCCTGCTGGCAGGGATTTCGCCTTCTGATGACGCGGCCTGCGCAAGCTCGGTGTGGGCTGCCGCGGACCGCGCCTGGTCGGTGTAGGCTGGCATGGGCTGCGCCGCTGCGGCCTGCGTTGGCTCGCTGTTGGCGGACGTCTCGCCGCCACCAACTTCAACCCACTCAATAGTGCTCTCGTCAAACTCAAAATGCGACACCACGCCGCATTCAGCGCTATCGATGCGTGCGCGCGTACGGGCACGTGAACGTGCCACCTCAATATCGTCGGTGAGGTAAAAGCCCTTTCCCAAATCGGCAAATCCCGTGTTAAAGGATATGTCCGGGTGTTCAATTGA
>JAZQAV010000148.1:0-3725 GCA_045545435.1 Eggerthellaceae bacterium
ATGGCTACGATCCGACTTCGCGGAATTCCCTTTCAGAGCCTTTCTTTTACGTTGGTTGAGAACAAGCTTGGTCGCAAGCTGTTTCGCATGAGTCACCAAGACGATGGCTACGAGCTTCATGTTGAAGTGGGCAGCGCATCAAACCCATCGCGTGCGTTTACCCGCGTTGTTCCCCTTGCGGTAGGACAGCGGCTTAAAGATGCGCTTGACGCGCTCGGCGTTTTCGCTTGGGACGAATCGTATGGCGACACGCGTGCCCCCGGATCGATGCGCTGGTTTTTGACAACCGTGTTCAAAGAGGGGGTTTTCAGCGTTTCCTCGAAAGGGGGAAGCGATGCGCCGGCTGCGTTTGATGCCATGCTGGAAGAGTTCTACCGCCTTGATTTTCCGCGTCCGAATGCAGCGGCGTCCTCGCGCGCTTTCGGAGGGGGTCAGCCTGGCAACACTGGCGCTGCGATGACGTTTGGTGACATGGCGCAGCGAATGGGCCAAGCGCTTTCCGGCGACGCGTCGGGTTCGGCAGGGGCCCTTAATGCCGATTTGGGAAAGATGTTCGAGGGCATGCCTCCGGAGTTTCTTGACGGTCTTAAAGGCATGGGTTCTGCGGATGCTCTGGATGCACTTTCGTATGCGAGGCAGAATTCCAGTGATGTTTTTGCCAGCATAAAAGAATCGTATGCCCATATGAGCCCCCAGGAACGTGAAGCGTTACTTGATTCGCTCGAGAGTACCGGCGTGGCGTCACGTGCGTGGTGGGAGCGGTTTTTGCGCGGTTTATAAAAGTCATAAGTGGTTAACAACCCAATAAAACGCCCGTTAAACCTCTATTTGAATCAAGCCTTCGGGCGGCTATTTTTTTTATCCCATAGGCAAAAGAAGTTTCGATATTTGGGGCGTATGAGATAGAATAACCAGATACAAGAGCGCGAAGAGAGAGGGCGCGCTCTTTATGAAGAGGGTGCGAAAATCGTGCCCGTCCGATTGCGATAAGAGATTTTCTGGGGGGAACTTATGGCAACAAGCAGCGGAGAGGACTACTTGCGAGTCATCTATGAGCTTGACAATGGGTCCGATGCCGTTCGATCGGTAGATGTTGCGCGGGTGCTTAAAGTAAGCAAGCCAAGTGTAAACAAGGCCCTTGCGATTCTGGAAGAGGGCGGATATGTTTCCCGCCTTCGTTACGGTCCAATTCAGCTTACGCGCAAAGGCAAGATCAACGGCAAGCGACTGCATGATCGTTACGTAGCTGTCCAGCGTTTTCTGGTTGAGAAGCTTGGGCTTACGCCCGAAATCGCGTCTGAGGAAGCGCACAAGATGGAGCATGCGCTTTCGAAGCAGACCATCAACAAGCTGAAGGACTTCATGGACGCAGACGGCAAGTAAGCGACGTCAATCGTTGCGCTACAAAAGCCCGGGTGCGCGGCGTGTGCACCCGGGCTTTTTTTTGCAAACGGGCGTTTGGCCTATTTAGCGGGCGTTTCTTTTCTGCGAACGTTTTGCTTGGTGCGATGCGGTGGTGTTACCACGTCGCTTTTGCCCTTGTTTCAACTGCGTGCTGCGATCAGCTGGCGTCTTTTCGACGGAAGTTGCTTTGGGGTTGCTCTTTTTGTCTCGCGAGGGTTTTGGGTTGCGCTCTTTGCCATGCGAGGTTTTCGCGCGGCTGCTCGAAGGGCGCACGTTTTTGGGCTCAGCTTTTTCCGGCTCGTTTTTCTTCGGTCTTACCAGGCATTTGGGCCCATATCCAATCAAGTCGCTTCGGTGCGCTTTTACAAGGGCTTCGCGCACCAAATCGTGGTTTTTGGGGTTGCGGTACTGAATAAGGGCGCGTTGCATTGCTTTTTCGTGAGGCGACGTTGGGCAATAGACCTTTTGCATGGTGCGCGGGTCAAGCCCGGTGTAGTAAATGCATGTCGAAATAGTTGAAGGCGTGGGGTAAAAATCGGAAACCTGTTCGGGATAGTAATCTAGATCGCGGCAGAATTCGGCAAGTTCAACGGCTTCTTTGACCGTTGAACCTGGATGCGATGACATAAGGTAGGGCAGAACGTACTGCTCGAGCCCCGCCTTTTCGGATGCCTTGTTGAACTCCTGCACGAATTGCTGGTAAACCGCGTTCTTCGGCTTTCCCATAACGCGCAGCACCGTATCGGAGACGTGCTCGGGGGCCACGCGCAGCTGGCCGCTGGTGTGATAGCGGGCCAGTTCGTTTATGAACGTGTGGTCGGGGTCAAGCAGCGCGTAATCGAAACGAATACCGCTGCGTATGAACACTTTTTTCACGCCGGGTAGCGCACGGAGCTTTCGCAAAAGCGAAAGGTAATCTTCGTGCGTGGCGCGCAGTTGCTTGCATGGTTCGGGCGAAAGGCAGCGTTTGTTCGTGCAGGCACCGTGTTTGAGCTGCTTTTCGCAGGCGGGGATGCGGAAATTGGCTGTTGGTCCGCCAACGTCATGGATGTAGCCCTTGAAATCGGGCTCTTTGGTCATGAGCTTGGCTTCTGCAAGTATAGATTCGTGGGAGCGTGCCTGAATCACACGTCCCTGATGAAAGTTGAGCGCACAAAACGAGCAGTCGCCCAAGCAACCGCGGTTGGAAATGATGCTGAACTTTATCTCGCGAATGGCGGGAATGCCGCCTTTTTGCTCATAGACCGGGTGATAGGCGCGCATGTAGTCAAGGTCGTATACCGCATCCATCTCTTCGGTGGAAAGCGGTGCGGCCGGAGGGTTTTGAACAACGAAAACGCCATGCGGATATTCCTCAATAAGGGTGTGCGCCGACATGGCATCAAGGTTGCGGTACTGCATGCCGAAGCTGCGTGCGTATTCGCGTTTGTCGGCGAGCATTGACTCGTAGGGGGGTAACGTGAGCGCGTCCACGGTTTGCTCAGTCGTGCGGCAACGATAGACGGTGCCCGGTATAAACGTGAGGTCTTCCACCGAAAGTCCGCTTGCCAGTGCATCGGCAATGTCGACTATTGAACGTTCCCCCATGCCGTACGAAATAAGGTCGGCGCCTGAGTCGAGCAAAATGGAGCGTTTGAGCTTGTTGTCCCAGTAGTCGTAATGCGCCAGTCGACGCAAGCTTGCTTCAATGCCGCCTAAAATGATGGGCGTGTTCTTGAAGGTGCGTCGAATGAGATTGCCGTATACCACCGTTGCATGATCGGGGCGCAGACCGCTGGCCCCACCAGGGGAATAGGCGTCCTGCGAGCGGCGCTTGCGAGCGACCGTATAGTGGTTCACCATAGAATCCATGTTTCCCGATGAAACCAGAAAACCCAGTCGCGGCTCGCCAAACGTGCATACGCTTTGCGGATCGCGCCAGTTGGGCTGGGCAATTATGCCTACCCGGTAACCATGCGCCTCCAATAGACGCGTGATGATGGCCATGCCGAACGAAGGATGATCGACGTACGCATCCCCAGAGACATAAACGAAATCGACGTAATCCCAACCGCGTCGCTTCATGTCGGCTTGCGAGATAGGGAGGAAATCAAGCGGCATGCGGACTCCGTTAGAATAAAGAGGGGGTTTCGTAGGTGCGGGCACGGCGGTAGCGCGCGTTGCGGGCGGCGCCAAGCATCTCGACCACGCCTTCGCAGCGCAGACGCGACAGAATACGCTCGATGGTTCGCGCGCTAATGGCGGGATGCGCGTTGAGCAGGTCCTGCTTCGTGACGGGCTTGTCCAGCTTTTCGAAGTAAGAGCGTATGGCCTCCTCGTTG
>JAZQAV010000149.1:0-3454 GCA_045545435.1 Eggerthellaceae bacterium
GTTGCGCCATGCAGCTGACAGCAAAAGCTGGTCGTGCTATTATGCAAAGGCTTGTCTTCGCCTTGGTCGGAAACCAAGGCTGTAAAGGAGAACCATTATGAAAGAAGGAATCCATCCGGATTATGTCGAGTGCACGGTAACGTGCAGCTGCGGCAACACGTTCAAGACGCGCTCTACGAAGCCCGCTATCCGCGTCGAAATCTGCAACGCCTGCCATCCGTTCTACACCGGCCAGCAGAAGTTCGTTGACACCGGCGGACGCGTTCAGCGCTTTGCCGACAAATTCGGCTCTGCAAAAGACCAAATCGCTGCTCGCGAGGCCGAGCGCAAAGCCAAGCGCGCTGCCGAGATGGCCGCTAAAGAAGAGGCCCGCAAGGCCGAGCGCGAGGCTAAGGCTGCTGCCAAGGCAAAGCGTGCCGAGGAGTACGCTGCTAAGGCCGCTAAGGCTGAGGCAGAGGCTGCCGAGGCTCCTGCTGAGGAAGTCGTTGAGGCTCCTGAGGCTGAGTAGTTATCAGCTGCATTAAGCGCCTTCGCTTTTGTGCGAAAGCTCACGTCAAGGGTCCGCGTTATGCGGGCCCTTTTCTGTTGCTCGTTCGCGGAAGACTTGTGTTCAGATGCCGCAGCGCATGGTACAGTTTATCCGATAAGGTTTGACGCCTTTTCGCTGCAGCGGCCCCACGGCAACAGTGTGCTTGCGCCAGCGTTTTGCTCATCTGGCATAGGGTCATGCATGCGGCCCCTTCGTTTCGAAAAAGGAGCTTCAATGATTGATAAAAAAGCGTTCTACCAGCTTAGCTATGGTATGTACATCATCACCACGCTTGACCAAGAGCGCGGCGTGGGGTGCGTGGTAAACACGTTCGCTCAGCTCACTTCTGCTCCCTTCCGCGTATCGGTTGCTCTGAACAAGGAAAACGCAACCACGCGTGCGCTTCAGGAAACCGGCCGCTATGTGGCAACTTGCCTTTCGACTGACGCCACCATGGAGCTCATTGGCGCTTTCGGGTTCCGCACCAGCGACGAGTACGACAAGTTCTCCGATTATCCGGCCTCCTACGACGAAGCCGGCATTCCTTACGTCGCGCAACAGTGCGTGGCGCGTTTCTCGGTGCGCGTGATCGATCAGGTTGATGTTGGAACGCATCTGCTTTTCATTGGCGAGGTGGAAGAGGCGGAAGCTGTGCCAGGAGAGCCCATGACGTACGCGTATTACCACGCGGTCAAAGGCGGCAAGACGCCTCCTAAGGCATCCAGCTATGTTCCTGAGGACCCCGCGCCGGCACCGGCCGAAAAGGCGGACGCGGCACCCGCATCGGGGCGCGTTGCCTGGCGATGCACCATTTGCGGACACGTGGTTGAGCTTGACGAGCTTCCCGACGATTTCACGTGCCCCATTTGCACGGTTGGCAAAGAATTGTTCGAGCGCATCGAGCTGTAGTGAATGAGCCAGCGCACGTGTCTGGCGTGAGCCGATGTGCGCATGGCGGCCGTTGGCGCTCAGGGGCTGTTAAATACCGGGGCGAAACTGAGACGAGAACTTCGAATGTGGCAGGTGAGGCTGCCGATGAAAAGGAGCATCCATGCGGGTTGAGCTTTTGTACCACACTCCCGATCCTGAACGAGCTATCGCGACCGCGGCGCGTTTGTGCTATGCGCCCATTGGCGCCTCCGAACTTATCGAGGGCATGTCGGAAGAGCGCATGTACCATGTGCTTGAAACGGTGCTAGCGGGAGGTCACTTCAGCACGCTTGAGCATGCTTCGTTCACGTTCGCCGTCGAAGGCGTTTCGCGCACGCTGTCGCATCAGCTGGTGCGACATCGCTTGGCAAGTTACGAGCAGCAAAGCCAGCGCTATGTGAAGTACAAAGATGGCGTCGAGATTATCAAACCCGCTTCCATTGCCGAAAACGCCGAAGCCTCCCAGCGCTTCGATGAGCTCATGGCCGATATTCAAGCTGCTTACGAGGCCTTCCTTCAGATGGGCGTTCCTGCCGAAGATGCGCGCTATGTGCTTCCCAACGCAACGGAAACCAAGCTCATCATGACCATGAACGCCCGTGAGCTGCGTCATTTCTTCGACATCAGGTGCTGCAATCGCGCCCAATGGGAGATTCGCGATATGGCCTGGAAGATGCTCGAATTGGTGCGCCCCATTGCTCCGTTCGTATTCGCCGATGCCGGACCGGGATGCGTGCGCGGCGGCTGCCCAGAAGGCAAGATGACCTGCGGTGCACCGTATCCGCGTGTACAGCGGCCCACCGCAAAAGAGATGGCCGAACGAGTTGCTTCGGAAGCAACCGAATAAGAAGGCTCTTGTGACGGAAAAGAAAAGTGACCTTTCGCGGGCGTTTTCCGAGGACGGCGCGAAGAAAACGCATGTAGGTGGGCAGGCGCTGCTTGAAGGCGTCATGATGCGCGGCAAGTACAACTGGGCTGTTGCCGTGCGCGAGCCAGATGGCTTCATCTATACCGAAGAACATGATCTTGCCAGCGGCAAGCAGAAAAACGGCTGGTTGTATTGGCCGCTCATTCGCGGCTGCCGTGCTTTTGTTGAATCGTTGGCGCTTGGATACCGGGCGCTTTCGATAGCGGCTGAGCATGCATTTTCTGAAGAAGTGGAAGTTTTGCCAGAGGAAAGCGAACTGCAGGAGAAACATGCGGCACAGGCGGAAGACGTGTCTGCTGCGGTTTGCCAAGACGCCCCGGCAATTGCTGCTGAAGCGGAAGACGAAAAGGCTCCCGATAGCTTCTCGTGGAAGCGCGATTTCGGCAACCCCGAAACCATGATGGATGCCCTGGGGGCCCAAACAACTTTAGAAGTTGTCACGGATGGCGAATGCGCTGGGCAAGCTGGTGTGTCGCGCGCTGAGATTTCGGAAGCTGCGGCGCGCATGGTAGCATCGGCGGATGCTGCGGTTCCTGTGGACGCCGTCCCAAGTGCGGGATTGGTTGAGCAAGGGGAGGCCACTGCGCACTCGGATGCGCCTGCGGACGCCGTGCTCCAAACGGTGGCATCGGACGCCGTGGCGCAAACGGCGGCCACGCCGGATGCGGAGGGAGCCACACGTCCCGAAACGAAGAAAGAGCCCGTGCTCAGCAGCACCGAAATGACGCTCTCGTTGGTTTTGGGTTTGGTGCTGGGCGTGGTGCTGTTCATCGTGGCGCCGGCGTTTATCACCAACCTCTTGGTGGGCGAATACGATTCCAATACGCTGGTGTGGAACATCGTGGACGGTATTCTGCGCATCGCGGTGTTCATCTTCTATATTTGGCTCATCGGCCGCATGGAAGATATCAAGCGCATGTTCGCCTACCATGGTGCCGAGCATAAAACCATCCATTGCTTTGAGCACGGCTTGCCGCTCACGCCTGAAAACGCCCGTAAATTCCCGCGGTTGCACGTGCGTTGCGGCACGGCGTTTTTGATCATGGTGATGATCATCGCCATTTTCG
>JAZQAV010000150.1:0-14617 GCA_045545435.1 Eggerthellaceae bacterium
CCTTGAACGTGAGCGATCGATTGGTTGGCAGGTTGTCGAATTTAATCGTGTATGCGCCGCGATCAAAATCGATTTTCACGATGGTGCCCGCGCCGAATGCACGATGGTTTACCCGTTGTCCTTCGCTGAAGCGCGCTTGCGCCTGCAGGTCAAGTTGGCTGTCCTTGTGCGTATAATAGGTTAGCGCGTCTTTAACCAGGCTGTCTTGAAGCGGCGTGTCGAAATCGAGCAGATCGGCGTCTATATCAAAAATAAAGCGGGACGGGTAGCGGGGCATATCGTCGTGATTCGTTCCGTCTGCGCAGCTTAGAAAGAGGCTCTTTTCGGCTCGGGTAATGGCAACGAATGCCAGACGGCGCTCTTCTTCCATGGCGTCGGAGGTGCTTGTCTTGCGCGAAGGGATAACGCCTTCGTCAAGCGAGCAGAAAAACACGTGCGGAAACTGAAGTCCCTTTGCTGCATGGATGGTCATTAGCTTTACTTTATTGGCATCCATGCCAGCATCCAGATTGGTTAAAAGCGCAACATGCTTGAGAAAATTGTCGAGCGTGGCTTCCTCGCCGCAGGATGTCTCGTACTCATAAATTGCCTGTCGCAGTTCGGCAAGATTATCGAGCCGCTGCTGGCTACCTTCGGTGCGCAATGCTTTCTCGTAGCCGCTCTTTTCCATAAGATCGGCCATAAGATCCGATATCCTACGGTTTTCGGCTTGGTGGGTGTACTCCTCTACCAAGGATACAAATTGCGCTGCCTGTGTGCCTTTCATAATGGCGTTGTCCAGGCTTTTGCAAAGGGCGTCAAAAAGCGAGATGTTCTGACCTTCGGCGAATTGACGAAGGAATTTCATGCGCCGTTCGCCCATGTTGCGTTTTGGCACGTTGACGATGCGCTCAAAGGAGAGGTCGTCGCGAAATGCGATCATGCGCAAGTACGCTAACGCGTCTTTGATTTCTTTGCGCTCGAAAAACTGCACGCCGGAAAAGACGGTATAGGGTATTTTTGCCTTAACGAATGCTTCCTCTACGGTGCGCGTGACGTAATGGGCGCGATAGAGTACGCACGTGTCACGGTAGGGCACACCGTTGGCGGTAAGCTCTTGAATTTGCTGCACGATCCATAATGCCTCGTTTTGCGCGCTTGATGCATGATGCACGCGCACGGTATTGCCCGGTGGATTTTGCGACCGCAAGCTTTTGGGAATTCGCGTTTTGTTTGCATGTATGAGCGAATTGGCAACCATCACTATTTGCGGGGTGCTTCGATAGTTGTCGTTCATCATGATGGTTTGGGTACCCGGGAAATTTTTATCGAACTCAAGCAGATAATTGACGTTGGCACCGCGCCAGGTATAAATGGTTTGATCGGGGTCGCCCACGACAAAAAGGTTCTTATGGTAAGCGGCAAGCTGCTGCATAAGGCGATACTGCAGCCCATCAATGTCCTGAAATTCGTCGATCATAATGTACTCAAGCCGCTGCTGCCACTTGAGCTTTATGGCATCATCGGTCTCAAAAAGATGCAGCGTGAAAACAATTAGATCGTTGTAATCGAGGCCGTAACATTTTTTCTGGTGGTACAGATAGCCGTAGAACAAAATATCGTCAACTTCGGTTGCCAGCAGGTATTTCAGTTTGATGTCTTCAAGTGAGTGGCCTATTAAGTCGAGATAATACCGCGGCTCTTTAAAGAGCTTGCGTATCTCAAACATGTCGCGCGCTTTTGCAAATGTTTTATCGCGCAGAGTAAGACCGCGTTCTTCGAAAATTATTTTGAGCATTGCGTCTATGTCGGCATTATCCAAAACAAGGAAACGCTTCGGATAGGCGAGTGCACTTATGTCTTCCTGCAGAACGGAAATGCAAAAGCCGTGGAACGTATTTATGTAACCGGTATCGTTGTCGCCCGTGAGCTTGTGAATGCGCTGGCGCATCTCGTCTGCGCCTTTGTTGGTGAAGGTAACGCACAAAATGTTTGAGGGAGCTACGCCCAGTTCGTTTACCAGGTAAGCGAAACGATGCGACAAAGCACGCGTTTTGCCCGAACCTGCACCGGCAATAACGCGAACATACCCTTCTGTGTTCACAACGGCTTCACGTTGCGAATCGTTAAGGTTAGTAAAGCTTAAATCGCTGCTAAGTTCGTGATTCATATGAGAAGCTTCCTCGATGACAAAGTTTTAGATGCAATGCGGCAAGACCGACAGATGATAACGTCAATTGAAAAGATGCATATATAATAGTACAAATGTTCGAAAGTGAAAATATGAGTAATATCCCTCAGGAAACCGTTTACCGCCGAAATGCGCAATTATGTAGGGTGATGTTACGAAATGCAAAATTGGTATTATTATTGGTAACACGAAATAGTATTCGGTAACATCTGTAAAGGAGATAGTAATGTTATCAATAAAACCGCGTTTGCGAGTGCTTTTGATTTGCCTCGTGCTTGCTATGGGATTAAGCGTTTTGGGCGCGTGCAGCTCTAGTGGTTCTTCAGCATCTTCTGCAGCTTCGGCGTCGAACTCAAGTTCGAGTGCCTCTGCCACCACAAAGATTATCGATATGGTTGGCCGTGAGGTTGAAGTGCCCTCCGATCCTCAAAAAATCATTGGAGTTGGCTCTTCGTCGCTGCGTATAATCAGCTATTTGCAAGCCGTCGACAAAGTTGTTGGCGTCGAGCTTAGCGAGCATGAGGATTCTGTCACGTGCACGTACCGTCACGTTAACATTTCCACGTTCGAAAAGCTTCCGGTTATCGGTGAGGGTGGCTCGAAAGGCGTAACCCCCAACGAGGAGGCAATTATCGATGCGGCCCCCGAAGTGATTATTGCCAGTATCGACAAAGACAGCGCCGACTCGCTTCAGCAAAAGACCGGTATTCCGGTTGTGTGCATTACTTTGAGCGACATCGTTTTCGATCAGGTGTTCTACGACAACATCGAAATGGTTGGCAACGTGTTGGGCAAACAAGAGCGCGCGGCTGAAATCGTCAAGTACATGAAGGATACCGAAGCTGACCTTCAGAAGCGCACGAGTGGCGTTGAGCCTAAAACAGCCTACGCTGCAGGTATCAGCTATCGTGGTGGTCACGGCTTTGCTGGAACTGAAGCTGGATTCCCTCCGTTTGAAGTTGCTGGCGTAACCAACATTGCCGACGTGAACAATGCTTCGGGTTGCTTCGACATCGATCTTGAGATGATTTCTGCAGCACAGCCGGATTACATCTTTGTGGAGAGCGGCAACCTTGGCCTTGTTAAAGAGGATGTAGCATCAAATCCTGATTACTTCAAGAATTTGACTGCCGTTCAAAACGGTAACGTGTACTCCTTGGTTTCCTATCGTTTCTATGCCACGAACGTCGACCTGGCACTTGCCAACTGCTATCAGGTGGGTTGCATGGTTTATCCTGAGCAGTTCGCAGACGTAAATCCCACCGAGAAGCTTGACGAAATTACCACCTTCTTCCTGGGTGCTCCGCTTTCCGAAGACCTTGCTGCGCAAGGATGCGTTTTCACCCAGTACGATCTTATGAACCTCTAAAATGTTTCGGGGAGCAGCTTGTTAAGCTGCTCCCCGTAAGTCGAACTATTCATTAGCTTTAGGCACCCACGCGAGAGGATTAAACATGCTCGACACAAAATACTACGAGCGCGCCATTGCATTCCACGGCCACCAGTGCCCGGGTCTAACGATTGGATTCAAAGCGGTTGAAGGCGCAATTGATTTGCTTAATCTCAAATCCGATGCGCTTCCTGCGATTGACGAAGAAATCGTGTGCATTACCGAAAACGACGCATGCTGTGTTGATGCTATTCAGGTTCTTCTTGGGTGCACGTATGGAAAATCAAATTTAATTCCTCGCATACGAGGAAAAATGGCTTTTACCTTCTATAAACGTGATTCTAAAGAGGGTGTGCGTTTGGTGCTCAAGCCTGGTTGCGGCGACGGTTTAAGCCGTGACGAGTATATGCAGGAGCTTCTTGCTCACCCGTATACGAAGTTTTTCGAGGTGAAGCAACCCCTTATCGACCTTCCTGAACCCGCACGGAAATTCCCCTCTTTTACATGTGCTGTGTGCGGCGAAAACACCGCTGAGTTCGGCCTGCGGGTTCAGGATGGAAAATACGTGTGCCTTGATTGCTATGATGCGTACCAGCGTGAAGGGTTCTAATGGCGCAGATCACGCTTGAAAGAAAAAGGGCGGAACGCCGTTTCGCAATCATGATTGTGCTGATGGTGATAGTCTGCCTGGCACTTGCAGTTGTTGCCCTGTCGGTTGGCGCCTCGCGTTTGACGCCAATCGACAGTCTGTTTGCATTATTTGGCTTCGGCTCTCCGGTTGACGTGAACACCGTGCGTTCGATCCGTTTGCCCCGCGTTGTGTGCGCGATCGTATCGGGAGCGGGGCTTGCGATTGCGGGCGCGGTGCTGCAAAGCGTGTTGGAGAATCCGCTGGCGTCTGCTTCAACAGTAGGCATTTCGCAAGGTGCGGCTTTTGGAGCAACGGTAGCCATACTCGTGGTAATACCTGCATTCGCTGGTTCGGCTTCGGGTGTTGGGATTGGCGTTATTGCCCTGTGCGCGTTTGTGGGGGCAATGACGTCGTCTATCGTTGTGCTCGTGTTTTCCCGCTTGGGTTTTGCCACGCCAGAAAGCATCATATTGGTGGGTGTTGCGCTTTCGGCGTTATGGGCGGGAGCGGCCACCATATTGCAGTATTTCTCGAACGACATTGAGCTTACGAAAGTTGTGTTTTGGCAGTTCGGGGATCTTGGTCGCGCAACGTGGGCGCAAATTGGCTTCATGGCTGTAGTTGGGGCAGTTTGCAGCGTATATTTTTTCCTCAATCGTTGGAACTACAATGCATTGCAAAACGGAGGGCATGTTGCAGGAGGTTTGGGCGTGGATGTTACGCGCACCAGGACCGTCGGTGTTTTGGTGGCATCGTTGGTTGCCGCCGCAATGGTGTCGTTTATTGGCTTGGTTAACTTTATCGGATTGATTGCTCCGCACATTGCGCGAAGGTTTATTGGCAACGACTATCGATTCTTGCTTCCGGCATCGTTGGTGCTGGGTGCGGTTATCATGCTTGCATCCGATTTGATGGCGCGCATGATAATTTCGCCCATAATTCTTCCCATTGGTGCCATCACGTCGTTTTTGGGCGCTCCGTTGTTCCTGTTCCTGCTGTACAAAGGGTATAAACGATGAGCGAAGAGTTTACGCGTGACGAGAATCGTGCCTTGTCCCATGAAGTGCTTGGCGCGTATTGCGAAGTTGTTGACTGCGAGCAAATACCTGCGTGTGACGAGCTGTATCATGCGCATTTGCATGAACATGCGGACGGCACCGTGCACAACCACTTCCATCGCCATCCCGGGGGAAACGAGCCTCATACGCATACGGGCGACCATGAGCATTCATTTGGGAATGCCCATGAATATGCCCATGAGCACGGAATCGCGCACGAACATAAAGGTTCTCAAACGCTGTTCGAGCACGATATAGATGCACATCACGATCATGATGAATCGGTGCGTATCGACAACGATTTTCATGTGCATCGCGATACGCATGAGAGCGACGATGAAAACGCATTGCCAGAGCACGTGCATAGCCACATCCAAAGCAATCAGGTGGCGCTGCGTGCCAACAAGCTTGCTTTTGCCTTCCCACGTGCTCCCAAAGCTGTGTTCGAGGACATATCGTTTGAGGCGCATGCGGGGAAAGTCACTGCAATCTTAGGCAATAACGGTGCGGGAAAGTCGACATTGCTGAATCTGCTTGGAAACCTGGAAGCACCAACAAAAGGTTCGGTTCAGGTATGCGGCAAACCGCTTGCGCGCATGGCGCGCCTTGAAATAGCGCGCCATGTTGCCTATGTTACCCAGCAACAGCGTATGCCTCATTTAACCGTGTACGACGAGGTGCTTTTAGGCAGGCGCCCGCATATTTCGTGGGGCATCACCGAAAACGATCGAGCAGTGGTTGCGGCGGCAATTGAGAATTTGGGTCTTCAAGAGTACGTCCATCGATACTGCGACGAGTTGTCCGGGGGAGAGCGCCAAAAAGTGTATATCGCGCGGGCGCTTGCTCAAGAGACCGAGGTGTTGCTGCTTGATGAGCCCACCAGTGCACTTGACCCTAAAAACCAAGTAGAAGTACTTAGCGTCGTGCGCGAAATCACGCAGCGCACTTCGCTGGCAACCATAATGGTTATTCACGATGTTAACCTCGCGTTGCGCTTTGCCGATTATTTTTTGCTTATGCGAAACGGTGAGGTTGTTTCTTGGGGTGGGCGCGAAAGCGTAACGGATGAAACACTTACCCGTGCATACGATATGCCTATGCGTATCATCGACGTTGACGGAACTCTGGTGGCTTTGAGTTAGTTTTGCGCAAACGTCGCGCTACCTGTTTGGGCGAATGCGGTAACACCTATTTGCGCGAGCGCCGCTATATTTGCTTGAAGATCTTACGGTCATAGGTCATAAGACCGTTGGTTTCCTCTTCTACATCGGTAAGCTGGGTAAGCACAAAGCCGCTCAGTCCTTTGCTTTCAAGCGCTTGAGCTTTGCTCAACAAATCGCTCAGGCCGGCGCGCCATTCTTCTACGGTCGATGCACTGCCATATCCATAGCGATTCTTGCACGTAGTGTGACCGTCAATGGGGAGGGTCGCGCCACCGAATTCCGAGATTACATACGCGCGCCCCGGCGTTTTCTTGAAACGCTGGGGACGAAGCTTGATGCTTCGGAAATAGTTGTGCTCGCTTATAAAGTTTCCGCCTCCTTGGTCGAACCATCCGCTTGCAGCGTCAATCGGCCGCGAACTGTCAAGTGCGCGCACCATGGTGGTGGCTTTTTCGACGTCGAACTGCCCCCAACCTTCGTTGAACAGAACCCAGGTGACAATGCAGGGATGATTACCCAGATAGAACACCATTTCCTCGCAGGTTCTTGTCCACTCTTCTCGGTAGTCGGGATCGTTCGCGTTGTACTTCGCGTACGATTTTTCACCATCGGGCAGACACCAGCGGGAGGCGAAAACGGTGGGAAGGTTGCACACTTCGTTTTCGTTCCAACCCATGCCGCCGGAAGGAACATCTTGCCACACCAGCATGCCGGAAACATCGCACAGGTAATACCAAAGATCAGATTCAACCTTAATGTGCTTGCGAAGCATGTTGAATCCCACTTGCTGTGCGTAAGCGATATCAAACGAAAGCGCATCGACATTTGGCGCGGTTAAGAGCCCATCGGGCCAATACCCCTGGTCCAATACTCCCTTTAAAAAGAGGGGTTGGTGGTTAAGCATAAAGCGATAGGTGCCCTGTGCTTCAGCCTCAATCGTGGTGGTTCTAAAAGCGCAGTACGAATTCACGATGTCCGACCCGCAGGTAAGCGTGAGCTTGTACAGCGTGGGGCTTTGAGGGGACCATACCGCCAATGGCTCGGGGATTTCTATCCTTGCTTGTGCGTAATAGAGTGATTCCTGAGAGGAGGAGTCAAGCGGAAGGTGCGCGGGGAAGCTGGCGTAAGACGGAAGGGGTGCATCTTTTGGCGTGCACGCGACGTTCGCGACTGCTAACCCATCGAGCGCGACGTCGATGAAAACCGTTTCGGTTTCGCTGGTGAGCGCAAGATCGCAGATGATGGCTCCCGCATCATAATCTGCCACAGTGCGCAAAGCTGCAATGCGCGTTGTGGGAACCGTTTCCATCCAAACCGATTGCCAAATGCCGCTTTGGGCGGTGTACCACATGCCAGTAGGCTCCAAACGCTGCTTTCCGCGCAGCTGGCTTCCGCAATCGCTGGGGTCGAAGACGCACACGTTAAGGGTGTGCTGGTTACGCTCGTGGCTGAGGGCGTCGGTGATGTCGAAGCAAAACGGTATATACGCTCCGACGTGGGTTCCAACTTGCATTCCATCAACGTATACCGCGCACGCCCAGTCGACTGCGTCGAAGTGGAGCATCAGGCGCAAGTCGCCTAGTGACCCAGCGGATTGCTCGAATTGCTTGCGGTACCACAGCAAATTGTTGGGCGCGACGGTTTTGCGAAGGCCCGATAACGCCGATTCGGGAGAAAATGGGACGCGTATCGAGAAGGGAAACGATGTGGGCGCTGGGGCGTTTGACCAGCTGCGTGCAGCTTCTTCTTGCGACGGCATGTCCACGATCGCGCATTCCCACATACCATCCAGCATGGAATAGTTATTGCGAGCGAATTGGGGATGGGGGTGCAATTGCGCAAGGGTTGGGGAAAGAGGCTCCATGACGCCGTCGCGACAGGAGCTCCACGGAGTAGTAAGAATCGTGCGCTCTTCCTGTTCGTGTTTGCGCGGTGCGCTTTTCAGCAGTTTAACGACGTCCATATATCCTCCTGTCTGCGTACCCTCATCACGATGATGCGCAAAATTGATTATAGTACGTAAGAAAATGTGCGCTTGCGGCTGTCCAACTGAAAATCATGTGCGATTGGATAATTGCGCGTAAGCTTGCGCGCACTTCGACGTACAATTTCTGAAGCCTACAACAAGGAGTTTGCTCATGAAGATTCTATACAACGACGGAACAGTTGCCGAGTGCGCTGCGGAAGAAGAGCTGCACGTTATTCGTCACTCTGCATCCCACATTTTGGCCCAGGCCATCAAGCGCCTCTACCCTCAAGCGGATTTCGGGTTTGGTCCCGCTACCGACAATGGTTTTTATTACGACGTCGATCTGGGAGACACGAAGATTTCCGAAGAGGATTTCCCCGCTATCGAGGCCGAAATGCGCAAGATCGTGAAAGAGAACCTCAAGTTCTCGGCATTCGAGCTTCCTCGCGAAGAAGCCGTCAAGCTCATGGAGGAGCGCGGCGAAAACTACAAGGTCGAGCACATCGGCGACCTTGACGAGGGCGAGCGCATTACGTTTTATCAGCAGGGCGAATACATTGACATGTGCGTTGGCCCCCATCTGTGCTACACCAAAGCGCTGAAAGCGTTCAAGCTTACCGGTGTTTCGGGAGCCTATTGGAAAAACGATTCCAGCAACAAGATGCTCACGCGCATCAACGGTATAGCTTTTGCGAGCAAGGAAGAGCTTGATGCTCATCTGAAACTCATCGAGGAGGCCAAAAAGCGCGACCACCGCAAGATCGGTGCCGAAATGGAACTGTTCATGTTCGCCGATGAGGGTCCGGGATTCCCGTTCTGGCTGCCCAATGGTACGCGTCTGAAAAACGCCCTTATCGATTACTGGCACGAAATGATGGCCGCCTACAACTACGATGAAGTTGAAACCCCGCAAATTCTTTCGCGCAAGCTGTGGGAAACGAGCGGACATTGGGACCATTACAAGCAGAACATGTACACCACGGTAATCGACGAAGAAGATTACGCGGTTAAACCTATGAACTGCCCGGGCGCGTGCCTTATTTACAAATCGAAGCCGCGTAGCTATCGTGATTTGCCCCTTAAGCTCGCTGAAGCCGGTTTGGATCACCGTCACGAACTGAAGGGTGCGCTTCACGGTCTTTTCCGCGTGCGCGCATTCACGCAAGATGACGGCCATATTTTCATTACGCCCGAGCAAATTTCGGACATGGTGCTGGAAACCGCTAAGCTCTTCGATGAGTACTACAAGCAATTCGGTTTCCAATACACCGTTGAGCTTTCCACGCGCCCCGAGGACTCGATGGGTTCTGACGAAGATTGGGAGCGCGCCGAGAACGGGTTGCGCGATGCGCTGGTGAAGCTGGGTACCGATTACGTTTTGAACGAGGGCGACGGCGCCTTCTATGGCCCCAAGATCGACTTCCATCTGAAAGACTGCCTGGGACGCACCTGGCAGTGCGGCACCATTCAGCTCGACTTCCAGCTGCCGCTGAATTTCAAACTGGAGTACACCGGTACCGACGGCGAAAAGCATCGCCCCATCATGATTCATCGTGCCGGTTTCGGCAGCTTCGAGCGCTTTATTGGCATGCTCACCGAGCAATATGCGGGCAAATTCCCAACGTGGCTTGCTCCTTGTCAGGTAAAGGTTCTGCCTGTTTCGGCGAAGCACATGGATTACGCCAAGATGGTTACCGAGAAGCTGAAATCAGAGGGTATCCGCGTGGTGCTCGACGAGCGCGACGAAAAAATCGGCTACAAGATTCGCGAAGCACGCGGTACCGATCGCGTTCCGTACATGCTCATTTTGGGTGAGCAAGAGGAAACTGCTCACAACATTTCGGTTCGCGACCGCACCAACGAAACCGTTCCGCGCGAGCTTGACGAATTCATCGATGCTATCAAGCGCGAGATCATTGAGCGCCGCGGTTAAAGCCTTCCTTGCGCAAGGCCGCGCGCGATCGATCGAAGCGAGAACGCATCGCTATCGGTAATTTCGCGTACCACCTGCAAATACGGTGGCATATATGTTTCATCTGAATCGACCTGTTCCTCTGCGAGGGGCAGGTCGATTTCTGCTACTGCCACAAAAGGGTAGCAATCGTACAGGTGAAGCGAAATGTCTCGCCCGTCCGTCAAAAGACGCACGGATTTACGCTCTACCGGCTTATAGGCAGGGTCGCTGAAACTGAGCAGCGCTTGATAGGCGTCAGGTGCAAGGGGTGTTTCCAGGTCTAGCGTATACGGGGCGTCTGACCTGATTGGCGCCTGTGCATAACGGGTGCGCCCGTTGCGCGTACGTGAGATTAATGCAAGTCGTTGCCCATGTTTGGGCTCAAGGAACGTGACCAGCTCATCGTCTTCAACAGCGCCCAATTTGGCGAGCAAGGCGCTTAACGCGGGTTTTTTCACGAGGAACCGACGACGGGGGATTAGCGAAGTTGGCTCAGGTTCTCCAAGCAGTGCGCACGCCGCCCTCACGGTGTTAAGAAGTTTTTGTTCAAATGACTGCGACGCCCCAACGAAAGAAACGTGCGGGTGATCTTCCCAGGCAGTCTTTATGCGCGCATCTAAGGCGCGCGCCTGCTGCTCGTTTTCCATACGCGCCGGATTGTTTTCAACGGTGTACCCCAGCGCTTTTACTGCCGCACTTTCCAAAACAAGGACGCCATCATAGCGCGAGAAAGCGTCATCGCTGCTCAAACCGTTCGTTTGAAGCAGTCTGCCGTAATCGGCTGGTGATAGGTACGCTTTGCCATCGGCAAGCCCGCGATCGCATAGTACAAGCGTCTTTGCGCTTGCTTTGGTATCTGAGACCGATTTTGCATTCATAGCAGCTAACCGCTCGCTTGCGCAATCGTTCGCCCGCGTGAACAGCGTGTTTTCCAGAGCAATCTGAACCGAGAATATTTCGGTTTGAAAGGCGAAGGCGTCAAAAGAGGCAGGTACAAGGTAACCTGCGTTTATGAGCGTTGTTGCAACCTCGCGCAGCAAAAACACCGAGTAGCCCCGTCGCTCGAAGAACTCCTTCAGAAGCTCAACGGCGATGCTTTTGCCTGCACAGGGGCCACCGGTGACGGCAAGGGTGAAGAATGCTTTTTGCGGATGTTCCAACAGTGTGAAGAATGCACCCAGCGATATCTTGTAAAGGGCGCAGAGGCGTTCAAGCGTCTCGATATTCGGATACGCCGATCCCGTTTCCCACTTGGAGATTGCCTTGTCGGTGACGCCAAGGGTTTGCGCACATTCGTATTGCGACAATCCAGTTTGTTTCCTGAGCTTGGCAAGCAATTTACCAACTTCGCGCTTATGCAAGAACATGGTGCATCCTCTGATCGTGAATGATGTCATTATTATAGTAACAGTAGAGAAATGTCTACAATACGTAGAATCGAAATAATTACTTTGCTATTTAAGCTGTTGCGGTATCCCATGCGCTAAAGATTATCTACCATACGTTTCGGTGCAAAAGCATCGACGAATGAAAGGTGAAGGAATGGGAAAGCCGCAAGAGATACTTACCGCTCCCCGTGAGCAAATTGAGAACATACAAATCGAGGGAATTAAGAAAACCGTTGTTACGTGCTACGAAAACATTCCCTTTTACAAGAAGTCCTTTGATGACGCTGGGTTTGATCCTTACTCTATCGAGACCTTTGAAGACCTGCAAAAAGCGCCCTTTGTCACCAAGCAAGATTTGCGCGACGCGTATCCTTACGGCATGTTTGCAGTGCCTTTGTCCGAAGTAAAAGAAATTCACATGTCTTCCGGCACCACCGGTATTGCCACCGTTGGCGGTTATACCCAGCACGACTTGGACATTTGGGGAGAGTGCTTCGGACGTGGAATCGTTTACGCCGATGGTGGCGCCGATGACATCGTTCATGTGTGCTATGGCTACGGTTTGTTCACGGGTGGCCTTGGCGCGCACTATGGTGGTTTGTGGGCCGACTCCACTGTTATCCCCATGTCCGCCGGCAATACCGAACGTCAAATTCGCGTTCTTAGGGAAATGGGCTCCACCATTTTGTGCTGCACGCCTTCTTACGCGATGCACATCGCCGATACCGCTATCGCAATGGGTATCGACCCTGCCAAGGAATTCCATTTGCGCGCCGGTATTCACGGTGCCGAGGCGTTCTCTGATAACTTGCGCGCCGAACTTGAGCGTAAACTCAACTACAAGGTGCTTGACGTGTATGGTCTTACCGAGACGATGGGCCCTGGCGTTGCAATTGAGTGCATGGAGCAAAACGGCCTGCATTTGGCAGAAGACCACTTCTATGCCGAAATCATCGACCCGGTGACGGGGGAGATCCTGCCCGATGGCGAATGGGGCGAACTGGTTCTTACCACCGTCGACCGCGAAGCGTCTCCGGTTGTCCGTTATCGCACGCGTGACATTACGCGCATTATTCCTGGCGAATGCGCATGTGGGCGCACGCATAAGCGCATCGATCGCTTGCATGGCCGTACCGACGACATGCTCATCATCCGCGGCGTCAATGTGTTCCCGAGCCAAATCGAGAACGTCATGGAAACGTTCCCCGAGGTGTCTTCGTGGTATCAGATTGAGCTCACCACCAAGAACGCGCTTGACGTTGTCACGCTGAAGGCCGAAATCAACCCCGATGTCGACTTCGACGAGATCAGCGAGATCGAGCGCCTGCAGAAGCGTATCCAATCTGCCATGAAGGCCGCCTTGTCGGTTGGCATCAGTGTTAAGATTGTTGAACCGCATACTATTCAACGTTCCGAAGGTAAGGCTAAACGCTTGGTCGATTTAAGGGAGGGGATCCGATAATGATTAAGCAGGTCACGGTATTTCTCGAAAACTCAGAAGGTCGTCTTGGGGCTATGTGCCGTTGCCTTGGGGACGCCAATGTCGATATGAAAGCGCTCACCATTGCCGAAACGTCCGATTATGGTCTGGTGCGCGTTATTGCCTCCAATCCCGATGAGGCTGTTGCAGCGCTGAAAAACGACGGCTTCCACGCAACCTTAACCAATGTGTCGGCTATTGAGGTGCCCAACAGGCCCGGTGGACTTGCCGATTTGCTGGACAAGCTTGCTGATTTGGACCTTAACATCGAATACGGATACTGCTTCTCGGTGGGAACCGACCGCGCAGTTGATGTGTTCAAGATCGATGGAGCAGCTCGCGCGGCAGAGGCTACTTTTGCTCTTGAAGCTGCAGGATTCAAGATTTTGAAACAGGAAGACCTGTAAGCTTTAGCATACCGTTCATTTATGCGGGAGAATCCAATGAGGATTCTCCCGCATTTTTATTTGATATCGTAGTTGCTGCGGAAATAATCGAATTTGCTGTAATGCGGTTGATTCTGCGCTAGCATATGCACCGTTACATCGCGACACGGCCTGCTGTTATGGGCGTTAATATGGAGGGAATTGTTCATGCATCTTGATGAGCGCCAAAGCAACGAGTTCTTCGATGCAATGGACTCCCTGCTTTCGTACGTGAACAGGCGCTTTTCGGTTATCCCAAACTTCAATATGGAAGTGAATACCGCCTTGGACGAGGCGAAAGCGGCACTGATCGCGCGCACGCTGTGGGATAACAAAGCGGTCATTTCTGATTTTTGCAACGCCAATCCCGACCATTTGTCCTTCGATCTGATAAATCAGGTGAGAAGCTGGGAGCATGCGATTTCCGGCGTTTTTACGGTGGTTCGCTACCACGATGGCCGCGCGCTTATCATGAGCGATGCCGGCGTATTTGCGCTTTTAGGGGTCACCATAGACATCGATCAGGTAATCGGGCCTGCTCCTGCGCATATCGAGGCAACCATTTTGCCGTTTGCCGGCTCAATTATCTACGATGGGTTCCTTCAGGCGTTTGATCCCGAAAACCAAGATGAAATAAGGGCCATACAAGACGAATTCGAGGAGCGTGTCGCACGTGAGGGCGTCATCAGCGATTCGGAATCGTTCGTGAAGGTCGCGTCTGAGTTCAACGCAAAACAGCTTTCCGATGAGATGGATGCGCTTCTTGAGGATATCTTGCGCGAATCCGAGAGCAAAACGGAAGACGTTTTGCCTGCAGGCTTTCATAGGGGAGCATTAGCTGCTCCTGGAGCACGCGAGCGCTATGAAAAGTCGCAATTGGCTACAGACGTTCATAACCTTAGCAAAAGCGAACAATCGCGCATTGCCGCAACGTATCGCATGGCGCATGCAATTAAAGTAAAGCAGATGCCCGACGAGTCGCACGCTTC
>JAZQAV010000151.1:0-3585 GCA_045545435.1 Eggerthellaceae bacterium
ATGCAAATGGGTACGTCCATGAAGGCGATAATCGTGATTACCGATGCGAAAGTTGCACGACGCTCCGGCTCGTCAATGGAGTTGCGCAAGTTGAAGCAGGCAAACACGACGAGCATAAGAATGAGTTACGTGGTCAAGCGCGGCTCCCACGACCACCACACGCCCCACTCGAAGCGCGTCCACAAGTCGCCCGTGATCATGGTTGCGATTACGAACAGAAGCGCCACTTCAAGAGAAACGTAGCAGCAGGTGTCGAAGCGCTGTTCCTTGGTCATAAGGAAACGAATCGCATAGTAGGCGGAAACCGTCATCATCAAAAACGACACGATGGCAACCGGCATATGGAAATAGAAGATCTTCTGAGAGAGCAGCTGCATGTTGGTAACCACACGATCGCCAATGAGCGCGAATCCGTTAACGGAAGCACCGTTTACGGGCCCCACCCAGATGAACGCAAGCAAAAAGCCCACCGTGGTTAAAAGCGCACCTGCCACCAGCGCAGGCATGACCAACTTGTCAGGCCACTGCCCCGCCTCGGGAATCGCCCTCCCCGCTCGTTTCTTAGTTTCGGCCATATCTCTCCTTTTCCTTTTGCCCTAGGCGCTTATCACGAAGTCGTACAGCACCCAGCAAGCAATGAGCATGATTGCATCATATCCCGCGGCCAAAAGCAGCGGCATTGTATAGGAATCTATCCAAAATTCCCCGCCAACCAACGCGGCCGTCGTAGCGGTCACGCACGCGTACAGCAGCGGGTAAATGAGCGGTATGAACAACACCGCCAGCATCACGTCTTTACCGCGCGTGTTCACGGTTATGGTGGAAAGCATGGTGCCCACGCCAGCCATGCCAATGGTTCCAAAAATAAGCGGGAACACCACGAACCAAAACGTTTCGGGCAACGGCTGCGAGGTCATGAAAAAGAATATGAACAGCGGGATGGCAATAACCTCTACCGCAAGCAAGAACAGCAGGTTGGAAGTTACCTTTGCCAGATACACCACAGAGCGGTCGAGCGGCACCAGCAAAATGCCCTCAAGGCAACCCTGCTCTTTCTCGTGAGAAAAGGAGCGGTTAAGCCCCAGCAGCGAACTGAACACCAGCATGGCCCAGATTAGACCACCCGACATGCGAACGATATCGAGCCGAGCGGCCGTTTGAGCAAGCGCCGCACCGTAAACGATGATAACCAGAAGCGCATATATTCCCATAGAGGTGAACATCTCACGCGTGCGAAACTCCTGCGCCAGGTCCTTGCGCACCAGCGTTTTGTACTGTTGCCACGTTGAGGGACGGGAAAGCTTTACCATTGCTAGGCCACCCCCACGCCAACCGTGGTTTTGTACAAATCGGCAAACTGGTTGAAGTCGATGTTGTCGCGCTCGTCAAAAGCTACAACCTTGCCGCTTGCCAGCACCAGCGCATGCGTGCACATGTTGAAACCCTTGCGCAAATCATGGCTCACCATTACGAAGGTATGGTCTTCCCGCACCTCGTTTATAAGCTCGTCGAATATTTCGACAGCATGCGGATCAAGCCCCGAATAGGGCTCATCCAAAAACACGATTGCCGGGTCGTGGATGAGCGCACGTGCAATGGCCACGCGTTGCGTCATGCCGCGCGAGAACGTGCGCACCACATCCAAGCGTCGGTGAGCCAGCCCCACCGCATCGAGCAGCTCCAGCACGCGTTGCTGCGGGTTTTCAACCCCGTACAAACGCGCGTAAATAAGGAGGTTTTCCTCGGCGGACAAATCGGGGTACAACATGGGCTGATGCGAGATAAGACCCAAATAATCGCGCGCACGGTCGGGCTCTTCTTTGATATCGATGCCCATGATGCGCGCCTGACCAGATGTGGGCCTGGCCAGCGTGGCAAGCGCGCGCAAAAGCGTTGTTTTGCCTGCGCCATTGGGGCCGAAAATGGAAAGAAACGAACCCGTGGGAAGACTGAACGTCACGTTATCGAGCGCACGGCGAGTTCCAAACACCTTGCAAAGGTGCTCCGCTTCAATCGCCACCGTGCCCTTACGCTCAGCCATCGCCTGTTGCCCTCTTCAGCCTTTTCTCTTTCAGCTTATACCTTTTGTCGCCCCTACGATTCCTGCGAATCGCTAGTTGGCTCTTCAGCTGATTTGGCAGCAGATTTTTCGTCGACTTCGGCAGCAGGTTTTGCAGCTGATTCGTCGACTTCAGCGCCTCCTTCGACAGCCTTTGCGGAAAGCTCCGCGAACTCTTCCGCGCGATGCGAACCCGCGTTGCGTCTACCCACCAGCGCGAGCAACACGCCCACCATAAGCAGGGCGAAGCCTACCCACACAAACTGAATGAGCGGATTCACGCGCACGTCAAGCGAGAACGCGCCGTTGGCATTCACGCCGCGGTACACCACGAACAAATCTTCATCGGGGAAGCTTATAACGCTCGCATTAAGCTTTTGCTGCTGCGTCATGATGTTGGACTGCACCTGGGGGTGCACGCGACCGATATAGTTGTCGCCGCGGTACACATCGAAATCAACCTGATAGTACGCGGTATAGGTTTCCTGTTCGGTAGTGACGCTGGAACCTGCGTACTTCAGCGTGTATTCCTGAATCGTGAAATCACGAGTGGCCGTATCGGTTTCGGGATCGTAGGGCATGTAGCCCGTGACCTCGGTAACGTACATGGCCGACCCAATAAGGCCCACCAAAATGATGGACATGCTGATATGAGCAACAAAGCCGCCATAGGTGGAAGGATGGTTGCGGAAGGTTCCGAAGATGGCGCTCGGGAAGCTTACTTCATGCGCCTTCGCATAGCGCTTGATGCCGCGAACCAGCATGAACAGCGCATTGAAGAACAGAAGCGACGCCACGAGCAAGCCCACCACGGAAAGAATGATGTAGTACATCTCGGGACCCGCTTCGGCCAGCTTCATGGAAAGCGAAGTTCCCTGGGCGAGCATAGCGCGATAGGCGGGCAACAGCTCCGCAAAGTAGTACACCATCAGCAGCGCGAACAAGACAAGCGCGCACAATCCGGGGATTTTGGCCTGCTTGAAAAAGGCCTTCGGATCGGTTTTGCCCCAGGCAAGCAGGGGGCAAACCGCAAGAATGAGCAGATAGAAGATGCCCAGCGGGCGCGCGATGGCGTCGTAGGAGGCCGCAGACAGCGACTCGCCGCCAAACGGAAGCCACGTGGGCAGTGCTGATGACACCGTCATATAGGTAAGCAGCAGCGTGAACACAATCATGATCACGTTGTTGAAGTAGTACGCGGCGTCCTTGGACATCATGTTGTCCACGTCGTCGCCGCCTACAATATCGGGGCCGAAGTCTTTCCAGCGAAACGCCAGGCCAACCACACCGGCCAATGCAGACAGCACGATAAGCGCACCGAAGAGCGCAAGCGATACCGGATCGCCCTCGAAGGCGTGCACCGATTGCACGATGCCCGAGCGGGAGATGAACGTGCCCACAATAACAAAGGAGAACGCCAAGCAGGCGCACATGATGGCCCAGCGCTTGAACGAGCCGCGCTGGCGATACACGGTGAACGTGTGGATGAGCGCCACGCATACGAGCCACGACAGCAAGCTGGCGTT
>JAZQAV010000152.1:0-2638 GCA_045545435.1 Eggerthellaceae bacterium
CGTTCTCGTCGGTTGAAGAGGTGCTCACCACCGAGTTCCCGCGTGTTGAATTCACCAAGGAAATGAAGGAGTCGGGCTATACCATTTTGGCGCCGCAGATGGCTCCGTACCACTTTGAGCTGCTGGTTCCTATTTTCCACGCCAACGGCTACAACCTGGAGCTTTTGCCGTCGGTTGACCACGGTGCGGTTGACGCGGGCTTGAAGTACGTGAACAACGACATTTGCTATCCGTCCATTTTGGTTACGGGCCAAATTATGGAAGCGGTTACCAGCGGCCGCTACGATACTAACCGGTTGGCCGTGCTCATCACGCAAACCGGTGGCGGTTGCCGTGCAACCAACTACATCGCGCTTATCCGCAAGGCGCTGAAGGCAGCCGGACTGGGACATGTGCCCGTTATTTCGCTTGCGCTGCAAGGACACCTTGACGAGCACAATTCTGGTTGGGACCTTACCATCCCCATGCTCAAGCAGGCGGTTTACGCGCTTTCTTACGGCGACCTGCTGATGATGGCTTTGTACCGCACGCGTCCGTACGAAGTTGAGGAAGGCGACGCTCAGCGCAGGTTCGACAAATGGATGGACATTTGCCGTGCGCAGGTGAAGAAGGGCACCAACCGTCGTGAGTTCGGCAAGACGTGCCGCGCCATCGTTGAAGAGTTCGACACCATGCCGCTTAAGGGCGAGGGCACCAAGCCGCGTGTTGGCGTGGTGGGCGAGATTCTGGTGAAGTTCCATCCCACGGCAAACAACCAGGTGGTTGACGTCATCGAGCGCGAGGGCTGTGAAGCGGTGGTTCCCGGGTTGGTCGAGTTCTTCCTCTTTGGCATTGTGGGCCGCATTTTCCAGAAGGATCCGCTGGGCCGTTCGTCCAAGGGAGCCGTTGGTGCACGTGGCGCGTTGCAGCTGCTTGCCACCATGCGCAAACCCATGACCGAGGCGCTCAAGCGCTCGCGCCGCTTCGAAGAACCCACCGACATTTTCACCTTGGGCGAATATGCCGAGCAAATTTTGTCCACGTGCAATTCCATGGGCGAGGGCTGGCTGCTTACCGCCGAGATGATCGAGCTCATTCGCACGGGCACGCCCAATGTGGTGTGCGCTCAGCCGTTTGCGTGTTTGCCTAACCATGTGGTGGGCAAGGCCGTTATCAAAGAGCTGCGCCGTCAGTACCCCATGAGCAACATCGTTGCCGTCGACTACGATCCGGGTGCCAGCGAGGTTAACCAGTTGAACCGCATTAAGCTGATGATTTCGGTTGCCAAGGCAAACTTGGCGCACCAGCAGGCAGAAGCGGCCACGGGCGATATTGAGGCTTAAAGCGCACATGACGCACGAACAGAACAAAGAGGGCGCGGGGCACGCTGCGCGTGAAGGCAGGCTGTACGTTTGCCCTACGCCCTTGGGCAATTTGGGCGATATAACCGCTCGCACGCTGGAAGCTCTGCGCGATGCCGATGTGGTGTGCGCTGAGGATACGCGCGTTACGGGAAAGCTGTTGGCGTCGTTTGGCATTAAAAAGCGCCTCGAACGCTTGGACGAAAACACCATTCGCTCGCGCGCGGCGCATATTGCTGAGCGCATTGCGGCTGGTGAGCGCGTTGCCTTTTGCTCGGATGCGGGCATGCCGGGCGTTTCCGACCCAGGTATGCAGCTGGTAGCCGCCGCCCGCGAACGCGGGCTTGATGTGGTGGTGCTGCCTGGTCCCACGGCCTTTGCGACCGCGTATGTTGCCAGCGGATGTCCCGATACCACGTTCTATTTTGGCGGCTTTTTCCCGCGCAAGGATAACGCGCGCAAAGAGCTGCTCGAACAGCTTGCACCGCTGCAAGCGGCGCTGATCTTTTATGAAAGCTCTAATAGGGTGGCGAGTGCCCTTCAGGCGATAGCAACACAGATGCCCCTGCGCACGGTAACGGTGTGCCGCGAGCTTACCAAGCTTCACGAAGAGGTGTATCGCGCGCAAGCACCGCTTGTTGCGCAGGAATTCGCCGCACGCGAAAAGCAGGGCTCCATCAAAGGCGAGATCGTGCTGGTAATTGATGGCCCCGCGCAAGCCGAGCGCACCCAAGAGGCCGAAGACGCTCGTGAGGGCGCCCAGGCGCGCGCCCTGCAGCTTGCGCAAGCGGGCGAGCGGGGAAAGCAAATCTCAAAAACGCTGGTCGATGAGTTTGGCCTGGCGAAAAACGAGGCGTATGCGCTGGCCCTTGAGGCAATCAAGCAGGTGCGTTGATGGCGCCGCGTTCGGGGCGAAAACCAAACGCCGGGGGACGGCGTTCGGGCCGAACATCAAGCATTCCCGCACCATCGCATATGGTTGTTGCCGGGGTAGACGTTTTGGTGTACCGCAAGCGCGTTAAAAACATGAGCTTGCGCGTTAAGGCACCTGATGGGCGCGTTGAAGCAACGGTTCCGCTGTACGTGTCCGATGACCGCTTGCGCGACTTTGTAATAGAGCGCATTCCGTGGATCCAGCGAACCGCCGAACGCGTTCGCGCATCAAAAATGGCCCAAGCAGAAGGTGCCAGCAAAGCCGAAATAGAATCGTAGCGCGCACAGATAAAGGCGCAAACGCCTCCGTTGGTTGCAAAATGGGAGCCAATTTTAGGAGTGCGGGTAAACGAGCTTGCGTTCCG
>JAZQAV010000153.1:0-7151 GCA_045545435.1 Eggerthellaceae bacterium
CTACAGCTCCTCGCCTTCGGCTGCGGAAGCGGCCTACCGCACTCCCTGCATGTCCGTTCGCGTGGGCTGCGGAAGCGGGGCGCCACGACACCCTGATGGCCTCCTTCTCGGGCTGCGGAAGCGGCCTACCGTGCCCCTTGCATGCCCGTTTGCCGGGCTGCGGAAGCGGCGCAGCGTGGCATGCGGGCGAACCTTTGGGGAGTGGACCGACCTTTCGCCATTCTCGTAGCAACTGAAAAGAATTCGATAGATTTTGGCTTCGCTTGCGAAAGCGGAGCCATTCTTTTACCATCCCGCTGAAGCTCACTGCCCTCGCGCGAGGGGTGCCCCATGTGGCAGCCGGGATGCGTCATGTAGCAGCCGGGGTATCCTTTGCGGCAGCTGAGATAGCGCTGGTCGTTTCACCGTTTAGTCACGATGCATGCTTATAGACGGCTCAACAATGTTGTGCGAAACAAAACGCATTGTGAGCATGGGATTTGAACAGTTGGCGCAGTTTGCGCAATAGTGGCGGGGACGTGTGCGAATCGAACACACCCAAGACATTCTGCGTGCCTCGCAACGGTTTTGAAGACCGCGGGATCCACCAGGTACCCATCCGTCCCCTTATGGGCCAAAAGCCGATAACAGTATACGTGCTTGCCGTTGATAATTCTCTTTCAATTACGCGAGTGGCTTGTCGCGCACGCGAAAGCTAAGCCCTGAAACGAGCGCGGCGCGTCACTGCGGTGCGCCGACATGATTCGCGTTAACGCAGTTTGCGTTCATCCCCGTCACGATAGGTGAATCCGTCGGCATCGAATTTCTCCAACAGCGGCATGGCGAATTTCCGCGAGGTGCCCATGACCTCCTTTAACGCGGCTGCGGTGCCCGGGTTTCCGGCTTTAAGATGTGCGGCTACTGCCTTTTTTGCTTCCGCTATAACCTCCGCGTCAAAGAGCAAATCGGCAGAGACGCGGTTAGCCCGTCCCGTTTCAACCAAGACTGCGGCCGCCTTTCCGGCAACTTGCGGGGTGAGGCTCGCTCGCTTTGCCAGGTAATCAAGGGTTTCAGGGGCCATTTTCTGTTCTTTGAGCAAGGCATGAAGCGCATCGGCGGCGTTGTCGAGCGCCCGCTGGGCCGATCCTTGGGCGCTGGGATGCCCTATAACGCCTCCGCGCGAAACGATGCTACCCGCTTGGGCAAGCGATGAGCACAGCGCTTCGAAACAGGCGGTGCTCATGTTGGGGAAGCAGGAGCGGCGCAGCTGCTCTTTGGGCATGCCGGCTTCGGCAGGATGATCGCTGTGGAAGCGAATAAGGGCGCGCTCAATAAAGCCTGCTGATTTTTTCAGCACCGATTCTGTGGTATAGAAGCGCTCTTGGGCCGATGATTCAAGTGCCACCGTCTTTGTGTTGCGCGGCATATCGGCAAGCGCAGCTTCGATGGCGGCAGCGTCGCATCCAATAAGGCGAGCGAGCTGCGACGGGGTGGCTGGCATCGCATAGGTCGCAATGGCCAACTCGACTGCGCGTGCGGAAGGAGCTCCGGTGGCAAGCGAATCTTCGAGTTCGGCAAGCAGCGCGTGCATTGAATCGTTGAGGTTCGTTCGCCTGCGCGGATGCGAAAGCAAAACAAGGCCTCCGCCTGCAACGCGTACTGGGGAATAGGTGCGCACTACAAAATGGTCGCCCGCATGTACGGGAAGCTCTTCTTCAAGGCGAATTTGGGCGTAGGCGGTTTCGTTGGGAGCAAGCGAGCTCACGCCATCGCAAAACAGAATGCGTCCCGTTACTTCGCGGGTTCCGTGGGCAATGTGCATACGGGCGCCCGTCATAAGCGGCTTGTTTGATTTCGCGGTATCAAGGTAGGTGAACTTGCAGTCAAAGCGGTCGGTAAGCTGCACGGTATGAGGCGTTGCAAGAAAATCGCCCGCAGCAATTTCGGTAGTCGCCGTGTCGGCAAGGTTCAGGGCCACGCGATTGCCCGCATGGGCAACGTCAACAGGTGCGCTGTGCTCCTGTATGCTGCGCACGCGGTGCAAGGTGCCATGTGGAAGCGCTTCAAGCTCATCGCCTGTCTCAACTGATCCGCTCCACAAGGTGCCGGTAACCACGGTGCCGGTTCCCTTTATAGTGAACACGCGGTCTATGGGCATGCGGGCGCCTGAGTTTGTCTGGGCGCGTACAACCTGTTCGCTGGCTTTTTGTATGGCGGCCTTCAATTCGTCGATGCCGCTTTTGGTTTTGCTGGAGACCGCAACAATAGGTGCATCGTGGTAGGGGGTTGTTGCGAGGAAGGTGCGAACTTCCCCCGATACGAATTCTATCCAGTCGGCATCAACCAAGTCGGATTTCGTGAGCGCAACAACGCACGTGCGAATGCCCAGCGTTTGCAGCACCGCAACGTGTTCGATGGTCTGGGGCATAATGCCATCGTCGGCAGCAATAACCAGCAAAGCAACGTCCACACCGGTGGCACCCGCGATCATCTGCTTTACGAAGCGCTCGTGACCGGGAACGTCAACCACGCCCATCGTTTTGCCGTTGGGGAGCACCAGCTGGGCAAACCCCAGCTTGATGGTGATGCCGCGCTGTTTCTCCTCGGCCAGACGGTCGGGATCGGTACCGGTGAGTGCAAGCACCAAGGCCGACTTTCCATGGTCAATATGGCCGGCGGTTCCCAGAATCAAATCTACGCGAGCAGATGACATGGTCTCTCCTTAGGGTAATCGGCAATTCGCGTGCTTGGGTTAGCGAAACGGTGCAGTACGTGCCTTGGTTGCGCAACGCAGTGCTTCACTGCGGCTGCGTTGCACCTTAGCCATTCTTGGATGGGGCCATCGCGAGGCTTTCGAAATAACGCGCAAAGCCGTCGGCGACAATCTCGAGTTCGCTTGTATCCAAGGTGCGAGCATCGCACACAAGTGCCTCGTGGACGATGCGGGCAATTATGGGCGTGGGGCACTTTTGCACAAGGTAGCGACCGCAATCTTGCGCGTTGCCAGCTGCAAACGAGACTTTTAATGCGCAGGTGGGAATATCGCACATGGGAAGGGCTCCACCTCCAGCGCGCGAGGTTTCGTCAACGAGTTCGAGCGTGGCAACATTGTTCGGAATTGCCTTCTCAACAAGCGTTTTAAGGGCATCGGCACGCTCGCGCACCCGCTGTGCGTCTTCGGTGAGCATGCGCAGCGTGGGGATTTTTTCATAGGCCTCTTGAGGGTGCAGGTATAAGCGAAGCGTTGCCTCCAATGCGGCAAGGGACATTTTGTCGAGCCTGAGCACGCGAGCGAGCGGATTGGATTTCAGGCGTGCGATGAGCTCGCGTTTGCCCACGATGATGCCCGCTTGCGGTCCGCCAAGCAGTTTGTCTCCCGAAAACGATACCAAATCGGCGCCGGCTTCGATTGAAGCGGAAACAACAGGTTCTTCGTAGTCGCCAGCCTGCAAAGGAACCAATGCGCCCGATCCCAAATCCTCATACACAAGAGGTCGGCGTCCCTCTTCGTTTACGTGGACATCCGCCAGTTTGCGCAATGCCGCAATGTCAACCGATTCGGTGAACCCGATGAGCCGATAGTTTGATGGGTGCACTTTTAAGAACATAGCGGTGTCGCTGGAAAGGACGCGCTCGTAATCGGAGATGCGCGTCTTGTTGGTGGTGCCAACCTCAACCATGCGCGCATTTGATTGCGCCATGATGTCGGGGATGCGGAACGAGCCGCCTATTTCAACCAGCTCGCCGCGCGAGATGATGGCTTCGTGACCTGCGGCGAATTCCGAAAGAACCATCATGACGGCTGCAGCGTTGTTGTTGACAGCTATGGCGGCTTCGGCGCCGGTAAGTGCGCAAACGAGCTGCTCGTAATGAGTGTGGCGGCTGCCACGCGCCATGGTGCTCATGTCGTACTCAAGGGTGGAGTAGCCGCGAATCACCTCGTTGACGGCGCGAACGGCTTCTTCTGCAAGCTTTGAGCGGCCCAGGTTGGTGTGGATGATGACGCCTGAGGCGTTTATCACGCGCCGCTGGCTTTGGGTAACAAGACGCAATGCGCGCGCGGCGGCATCGTTGGCGATGGAGTTGGTGTCGTATGTTGCGTCGCCCTGGTTCAAGATGGCTTGCCGAACGCTGTCTACTGCCTCACGTGCTGCATCGGCGGCTCGTTGGTGGCCTACCAGGGCAATTGCGGGTTTAAGGGCATCATGGTTCAGAACTTCTTCAATTTGCGGAAGGTTCCTAAGGGCGGTGGCATTCGGTGCTTTTGGCATGGCGTGATACCTCGTATATTGCTCCGTTGTGCGTATGTCGCGTTTGCGGTTGCATTTGCGGCGCACTACCGAAGATTGGCCGGGAGTTTGGTACTGCGCGTTTGCCTCTAAGGTATCATAGCCGAAACGCGTGCACGAACTACGAAAGGGTGGAGCGGGTGGCTTTGCTAGGCGAAAATGCGTCAGGGTTGCCTGAGGGTGTCGCGCAGCGTCCCTCCGCGCACGTTGCGGCGCTGCGCTTTTCGATAGATTCAGGATATGAGCGTACTACCGATGAGATAGCACAAGAGCTGTCTTTGGTTGTGCTTGCCAATGGAATTGCGTGTGCCTGTTTAACCTGCAGTCCTTGGGAGCTTGAAAGTGTTGCCGTAGGCGCGTTGGCGCACAAAGGAAACGTGCGCGAGCGGGCGGAGGTCGAATCTGTTCGATGCGACGCGACAGCAGGAGAGGCGCATGTCGAACTTGCGCTCGACAAAAACGATCTTTTGAGCCGAATAGATCAGGCACGCGGAACCCTCTGCGTGGTGCCAGATCCCCCGCTTGTTACGAACGCTTCGCTTATGATTGATCCAAAACGCGCATTGGATTTAATGGAGGTTGCCCTCACGCGTTCTACGGCATTCGCCCGCACCGGTGGCGTTCACTGCGGCTTGGTGGCTGATAATGCGCGCATGTACGCCTTTCATGAAGACGTAGGGCGCAACAACGTGTTGGATCGCATATTCGGTCAAAGTATCCTTGAAGGTGTCGCCTTGGACGACAAGATGGTGGTGTTTTCGGGTCGCGTATCGGGGGACGTGGTGCGAAAAATCGCAACCATGGGGGTCCCCGTTTTGGTAAGCCATTCGGCGCCCACAAGCTTGGGGATAGAACTTGCCAACAAGCTGGGCGTTACGGTGGTGGCTTTTGCGCGTCATGGACAGCGGTGCACGGTTTACACCCATCCCGAGCACGTTGCAGGAGCGAACGCATAATGCGGTTGAAAACAACCAAGTAGCGCCATGCGCTAACATAACCGAAAATATAAGCCTATATTGAAATGTGGCTAACTTTGCATTATTGACAAACAGAGATTACTATGCGAAAGTAACTGCGTCTTCGAGTTCTCTCGCCTGTGGCAACAGCTATGGCGTTTGAACCGTGTCGGTGCTCCGACAAAGGGTTACGCGGGAAACGGCGTGGCCTTCCGCATTGAAAAGGGGACGTCATAGCGCAAGCTATTCCGTGTAAGGTTTTAAGCCGCTCCTTTTCAAAGGGGCGGCTTTTTTTGTTGAGCGCCGCATGAGATGCGCCTGAAGGGCGGATCTCCAGGGTCGCTTCGGAAACGATGCGGCCTTCCGATTGAAAAGGAGACGAGCGTGGCTTTGCTGCAACATTGCTGCCACGCATTCGCGCCCCTTTTCTTGTTGGTTGCATGAAACATGAGAGGAGGGTGCGATGGTCGAAATCCCAAGTCCGGCAATTGCGGTGGTCGGGCGTAAAAACTCTGGCAAAACCACACTGGTCGTAGGGCTTATCGAGGAATTGGTGGCTCGTGGCGTTGATGTGGCCAGTGTAAAACATCACCATCACCCCGATTTCGAAATTGACGTTCCCGGTAAAGACTCGTATCGTCATCGTCGCGCGGGCGCCTCAGAAACGGTTGTTGCTGCGGCGGGTCAAATCGCCCGCGTGAAAACCGTCCGCGATGAGCTTACGTGCGAGGAAATCGTGCTCAGCATGCCCGGTCACGACATCGTGATAGTTGAGGGTTACCGTAAAAGTTCGCTGCCTTCAATTGAGATTATGCGTGCTGGAAACGCCGCTGATGAGGCCGCTGCTCAGGCGTTTGCGCAGGGCGCGCGGACTGGTAAACCCTTGGATGCAACCATAAATGGCGGCTCGTATGGAGACGCGGTGGCCTGCGAAGGTTTTTCCACCAACAAAATGCCTGCTGCTTCAACGGTTGCAATTGTTACCGATATCCCCGCTGCGATGGAGGCTGCCGCGGTTTACGGTATCCCGGTATTTGCGCTGGACGATATCGCGCAGCTGGCGACCTTCTTGGAGGAACGCTACGTGCGCCCCAAGATAACGGTGGCTATCCAGGCAGGTGGCGAGAGCCGTCGTATGGGGCAAAGCAAGGCATTGGTGCCATTTTTGGGCAGACCTCTTATCTGCCGTTTGGTTGAGCGGCTTGCTCCGGTTGCCGATGAGTTGCTGATCACTACGAACGAGGGCGACAAGCTGGCGTTTTTGGATCGCGAATACCCTGATCTTTCCATTCGCTTAGTTCCTGACCTGCATGATTTTCGCGGTGCGCTGCCCGGCGTACACACGGCGCTTGATGCGGCTTCGAACCCGTTTGTTGCCCTGGTGGCATGCGACATGGTGAATGCTTCGCCGCGCCTGATTGTGGCTGAAGCGATAGCGATGCGCAATGAGCACGCTGATGTGGTGGTACCAGTAAACAAACATGGTTTTGAGCCGTTCCATGCAATATATCGGCGCTCAACGTGCCTTCCCGTAGTGGTTGACGCATTAAACGTTGGCGACAAGCGCGTCCGGACGTTGTACGAAAAGGTGAAAACACGTGGGTTCACGCAGGCTGAAGTGCTTGCAGCCGAGCCTATGGGAGGCTGTTTCGTGAACGCGAACACTCCCGATGAGCTGCATAAATTGGAAGAACGCTATCTCGAAAGCTAAAACAAAGGGACGTACCTTTGTAAATGATGGGAGGCTGAAATGTTTTTGGTTGGTTGGCTAAAGGAGAACAGGCCGCGCGCTCTTGCGTTGGCGGCGGCTGCGCTCGTGCTGGTGGGCGCATTGGCTTTGGTCGGTTGCGCATCGTCGGGTGCGTCGTCGACCGCTTCGTCAAGCGCTTCGTCTTCGAGCGCTTCATCTGCTGAAACCAGACAGTTT
>JAZQAV010000154.1:0-6521 GCA_045545435.1 Eggerthellaceae bacterium
TCGTCATCGTAGGTGATGCCCAAGTCGCCGCGAATTTTTGAACGCTCGATATCATTGGCGTTGATGGCCAAGATGATCTCGACTTCGTCAACGAGCGATTTGAGCATGCGCAGCTTGGTGTCGGGCTCGAATCCGGGAAGCACGCGAGAGGCATGGAAGTCGTCGAACAGCTTGCCGCCGAATTCGAGATACAGCTTGCCGCCGAACTCATCGATGCGCTCGCGGATGCGAGCTGCTTGCAGCTCGATGTACTTATCGTTGTCGAAGCCCACCTTCATGTCTTTGAGTCCCTTCTGCGCATGCTCGCTTCCGCCCAATCAATGCAAGCGATTATAGCTCAGAAACAGTCGCTTCCCGTTTGTCGTTGGGTGTTTGGCGGCGGAATTCTTCAGATGGTAACAAACGCTTGGGCAAAGCGGGCGCGCAGGGTGCGCCTGCGTGATAAAATGGCCGCATGGCTATAGATTTCTTCCGCGACGAATACCTTGCTTACCTGCGCATAGAGCGTGCTGCCAGCGCGCTTACCGTTGATGCGTACGCCGCCGATTTGGCCGATTACGATGCGTTTTTGGAAGAAGCAGGGATAAGCGATGTGAATCTGATTACGCGCGATACCGTTGTTGCCTATGAGGCCGATTTGCTTGAGCGCGGGTACGCTACGTCAAGTATCGACCGCCATGTTTCGGTGCTTAAGGGGTTCCATCGCTTTTTGGTGCGCGAAGGCCACGCCAAACGCAACCCAACTGATACGGTGAAGCTACCCAAACCGCCCGCGCGCTTGCCCGATGTGCTCTCGGTTGAGCAGGTGAGTGCGTTGTTGGATGCCGCAAACGAGCGCACCCCCGCGGGTTTGCGCAATCGCGCGCTTTTGGAAGTGCTTTACGGGTGCGGTTTGCGCGTGAGCGAATGCGTGAACCTGGATGTTAACGATTGCATGCTCGATGAGGGGTTTTTGCGCGTTGTGGGCAAAGGCGACAAAGAGCGCATAGCTCCCATATCGGGCTTGGGGCTTGCTGCGCTTATCGACTATTTGAATCAGGGGCGCGCCGCGCTGCAAAAACCCTATGCGAAACTTACCCCAGCGGTGTTTTTGAACGCCCGCGGAGGACGCCTTACGCGTCAGGGCATACATAAAATAGTAGCCGCAGCAGGCGTGAACATAGGCATACAGGATCTTCATCCGCACACGCTTCGTCATTCGTTTGCCACGCATATGCTGCAAGGCGGAGCCGACCTTCGTGTTATTCAGGAGATATTGGGCCACGCGGACATCTCGACCACCCAAATATATACGCATGTGAATCGCGCCCATATCCGCGAAGAGTATTTAAGTGCCCATCCCCGTGCATAACCACCTCTTTTAGCAGGGGCAACAGTAAGCGCGCGTTCGTTTTCGCGGCGCTTTGCCTTTTGTCCACAGCCTCTACACGCTGCCTCCACGTTGTCCCACCGCGCGCACGTTTGCGCCCCGTATTTTCCCCACGAAGCTGCTAAAACTCCGAAGAGCGCGCTCCACCTGCGCTTTAGCGAGAAAACTCGCCGCGTTCGCGGTGGGTTTTTGGGGGAAGGTGTGGTGGGAAAGTGGGTGGAAAATCAGATAAAGTGGGACAAAAGTGTTGCGATGTGGGGCAAATTGTCATAAAATTTGACTCACGTTGGAAGACGAGCGGTGCAATGCGCTCTTTACAGGTGGAAAGGACAGGGTCGCAATCATGGAGGAGGTGAAGCACACCGTTAACCTCAACGGCGAGTTTCGCTTCAAGATTGATGCCAAAGGCCGTATGTCGCTTCCCGCAAAGTTCCGCAAAGTTCTTGCCAACGAGCTCGTGGTAACGCGTAGCATCGATGACGAATGCCTGTACGTATTCGACGAGGGCGAGTTCGACCGCTGGGTCGAGCAGCTTTTCGAGGATCGTTTCGGCGGTTACGTATCGACGAACAAAACTCATCAGGGCCTGCGCCGCAAGCTCAAGTCCCGCGCGAGTGATGTTCAGGTTGACGCAGCAGGTCGTGTGATGCTGCTGGCCGACCAGCGTGAAGCCGTCGGAATCGACAAAGACGTTGTCATCGTAGGCAATACGGGTTACTTCGAGGTGTGGGATGCACAACTCTACGACCAGATGGACCAGGAGATCGACCTTGGTCTTCTGTTCAGCTAGTCGAGGGCTTGAAGCACCGTGACAAACGAATATCGGCACATACCGGTTCTGCTCGCCGAGTGCCTCGAACAATCGAACCTCAAAACACAGCAAACGTTCGTGGACGCAACACTCGGCGGAGCAGGGCATTCCTTCGAATTTGCCCAGCTTTTAGGGCCAGAAGGCACGCTCATCGGAATCGACCAAGACGAAATGGCACTCGCTGCCGCACAAGCTCGTCTTAACAGCATTCCTCCAGAGCAACGCCCCGAAATAGCTCTTTTGCGCGGCAACTTCGGCAGCTTGGACGACTTGCTCGTAGAGGCGGAAATCCCCGGGATCGATGCAATACTGTTCGACCTGGGCGTTTCCTCCCCGCAAATCGACTTGCCATCTCGTGGCTTCTCCTTTAAGGAGAATGGCCCACTTGATATGCGGATGGATCCGGGTACACAAACCATAACTGCAGCAGAGATCATCAACACTTACAACGCACCAGATCTCGCTCGGATTCTCCGTACCAACGCGGATGAGCGATGGGCTTCGCGCATCTCAGATTTCGTGGTTGAGGCGCGCAAGCGGGAGCCCATCGAGACAAGCGAACAGCTGGTGGGAATCATCAAGGCGGCCATTCCCGCTTCTGCTCGCAGAAAGGGAGGCCACCCGGCGAAACGGACGTTTCAGGCGCTTCGGATTGAAGTTAACTCGGAGCTAACCGTACTAAGAGCAGGGCTCGATGCTGCGGTTCGCTGGCTTAATCCGGGAGGGCGCATCATGGTTATCTCGTACCATTCGCTTGAGGACCGCATTGTGAAGGAAACGTTCAGCCAGTTTGCTGATCGGTGCACATGTCCGCCGGAGCTTCCGGTGTGCGTGTGCGGTAAGCAGCCGATACTCGATGTAATCACGCGAAAGCCCATAATCCCCACGCCCGAGGAAATCGAGCGAAACCCACGTGCTCGCAGCGCCAAACTGCGGGTCGCACAAAAACGCTAGTAACGCCGCAAACGCAGATTAAACGAACGAAGGGGCGCCCAAGGTGGCAGGAGCATCAGCATATCGCATGAGCGCATATCCGTCTTATGCACCTGCTCGTCGCAGTCGCCCCGACGTGCGCGTGGTGCCGGGCAAGCGTGCGCGCACTTCCCAACAGTCGCAAACCGTCACTGCATCCACGAGTCTTTTGGTGAAGCTTATCGTGGTTATGATGGTCGTTGCAGTGGGAGTTGGCATTGCGTGCATCTCGTTGAAGTCGGCTACCAGCGTGGTGCTTGCCGACTCAAGCTCAATAGAGGCTTCCATCAACGACGTGAAGTCGGAATCCGTGACGGTTGAGATCCAGAACTCGGCTCGTGCAAGTTCTGGCAATATCCAAGCGCAGGCCCACAAGATGGGCATGGGCGCACCGTATGAGGTCGGCTTGATAACCTTGCAAAAGGATGTAGTTGCAACCGACTCTAACGGCGCTCTTTCCCTTTCGGAAAGCATTAAGAACGTCGCTGAAATTCAGGGGTAACCCATGGCGTCGGGCCCCAGGGGCGAAGGCGGTAAGGCGCGCTCGCGTGCTGACGCCATAGATCGTTATGTGTCAACGGGCTCTTCGCGCGCGTTTCTTCCCATCCTGCTCTTTCTTGTTATGGCCGTCATTTTCTTTGGCCGCCTGTTTTATCTGGATGTGATCGTCCAAAAGGAATACGCAACCCAGGCGCAGAATTCGCACACGGTGGGCCTCACGGTGGAGCCCCGTCGTGGCACCATTTACGACCGCAATGGAAAGATTCTTGCCATTTCGGTTGACGCCACCACGGTGTACTGCAATCCCTCAGAAATCACCGACCCAACCGCTATCGCTGCGGCGGTGGCATCGTGTTTGGGCGGAACCTATAAAGATTACGTTGACGCACTGGGTGCCGAAAACGTGTCGTTTGCTTACGTGAAGCGCAAGGCCGACGTGGATAAAGCCGAGGCTTTGCGCGCGCTTGAGTTGCCCGGCATCTATTTTTTGGACGACACGCGGCGCGTGTATCCCTATGGCCAGGTGGCGGGCCAGATAATCGGTGGCACCAACGCGGAGGTTGACGTCGAGAACAATCGCGAGTACTACGTGGGCATATCGGGCCTTGAGTACTACTATGACGAGACGCTTTCGGGAACACCGGGCTACTATGAAGCCGAAATCGGGGCAAACGGAACGCCTATTCCCGGCGGCGTGCACGAAAAGACGCCTGCCGTTGACGGCACCGACATCGTTATTTCCATCGACATCGACTTCCAGAAGGTTGTCGAAGACGTTTTGAAGAGCAACCTTGAGCGCATGGGCGTGGAATCGGGCAATGCGGTGGTTATGGACGGTTCCACGGGCGAATTGTACGCTATAGCGTCCACGCCCTACTTCAATCCTGCCGACCGTTCGGTGGTGCCCGAAGGCTCCATGCAGCTCAAGCCCATCTCGTATTTGCTGGAGCCCGGCTCTATGTTCAAGACCGTATCGGCTACCTGCATTCTTGAGGCGGGCACCATGGACGTGGAGGATACGCTGTATTGCCCAGCGATTATCACGGCTGACGAATATGAGATTTCCGACGCCCATGAACGCGAGGACACCACCTACACGTTCCGTCAAATTATCGAATACTCCTCCAATGTTGGCATCTCGCTTGCGGTTGAGAACATGGGCTTCGACAAGCTCTACGACTGCATCGACCGCTATAACCTCCATGAGCTCTCGGGCGTCGATTATCCTGGCGAGCAGCTGGGTTATTTGGTCGACTTCAGCAAGTGGTCACGTGTAACCGGCTACAACGTGGCATTCGGCCAGGGCATCTCCATGACGCCTATCCAGCTTGTACGCTTCTACGGCGCATTGGTGAACGGCGGGGTGGAGTGCACGCCCCACTTCCTTATAAAGTATCCCGAAAGCGGGGAAGTGCCCATCTACGAAACCGAGCAGGTTATCAACAGGACCAGCGCCATACCCAAGATGAACAGCATGCTGCAAACGGTAGTTGAAGAAGGTACCGGTGTGCGCGCGGGAATCGAGGGGCTTAACGTAGCAGGCAAAACGTCCACGGCCGAGATTTACGATGAGGAGAACGGCGGCTACAAATTTGATATGTACAACCTGGGCTTCTGCGGATTTATTTGCGACTCGAACAGCAAATTTGTCTGCTATGTGGGGGCTAACGACGTCATTGGCGATGGCGTCGTCACGCCGATATTTCACGATATAATGTCTGATGCGGTAACGCGTTACAACATTGTATCCACGGCTCCCCAGCAATAGCCGCGGTTTATAGAGAGGTGCATACATATGGCCAAAACCGTATCCCAGCTTTTCGAAGGCATCGAGTGCACGATATTGGGCAATCCCAATGATGAGGTAAGCGGGCTTGCTTATCGCTCCGATGCCGTAAAACCCGGAGATGCCTTTTTCTGCATCGTTGGTTTGAAGGTTGACGGCCATTCGTTTGCACAAGACGCCATCAACCACGGCGCCAAGCTTATTGTTGCGGAGCGCAAGGTGTATTTGGCGGATGCCACCGATGTCACCGAAGTGGTGGTTGCCGACACGCGCAAGGCCATGGCAGCATGCGCCGCCAACTTCTACGACAACCCGTCACGTGATTTCAACCTGGTGGGTATTACGGGCACCAACGGCAAAACAACCACCACGTATTTGGTTGAGCATATCGCCCGCGCCGCGCGCAAGCGCACGGGCGTGATTGGCACGGTTGGCATTGTGATCAACGGCAAGAAGGAGCACGCCGAGCACACTACGCCCGAGTCTCCCGATTTGCAGGGCACGTTCGCTCAAATGCGCGACGCCGATGTGGATGTGGTGGCCATGGAGGTTTCCAGCCACGCCCTCGATTTGCTGCGCACCTGGAAAACGAACTTTGCGGTAACTGCGTTCACCAATCTCACGCAGGACCATCTTGATTACCATCACACGTTTGAAGCCTACTTCGAGGCAAAGGCGCGCCTGTTCTCGAAGGAGTACCCTGCCAAGCGCGTTATCAGCATCGACGACAAGTGGGGGCGCGAACTTCTGCGTCGCTGCAACGATGCGGACGACAATGTGATTACCACGGGCTTCGACAAGTCCGCCCTTATTCATCCGGTTAACGTTACCTATGCGCCCACGCATACCTCCATTGAGCTCGACGTGCGCGGGTCGGTGGTGAGATTCGACTACCCGCTGGTTGGGCGTTTCAACGTGTCCAACATCATGACCGCGTTTGCCATTGGTCTTCAGCTTGGCTTCTCGCGCGAGGTTATTGTGAGCGCCTTGAAAGAGGCGCCGCAGGTGCCGGGCCGCCTTGAGCGTATCGATTGCGCTCATACGGGGGGCGTTTCGGTGTTCGTCGATTACGCCCATACGCC
>JAZQAV010000155.1:0-4315 GCA_045545435.1 Eggerthellaceae bacterium
TACATTAGCAGTGCGCTATTGCTCTTTTACTCAAGGTCCTCAACGCATTCGGCGATGACGGTGTTGAACGCGTTTGCGCCCTCAACGGAAACAGCGGTGGCCTCGAAGTCGGTCTTTGAAGCACCCTCGATCTGGAACGTATCGTTGTCGGGACGTACAACCGGAACCTCAACGGGCTTCTCAAGCTGCGGCACCCACTCGTAAGGAATACGATAGGCACGATACAGGAACATGCTGCCAGGGATGACGTACTCCCAAACCAGCTCGCCCTCTGCCGTGAACTCGCGAATGATGTTGGAAACGCCCTCGCCGATGACGGTGTTGCCATTGGGCATACGCTGAGCGCTGGAGGTAAGCGGGCTGTAGAAGTTGTTGCCAGCGGGATTGAAGCCGCCGCCCGAACGCATCATGCCCGGCTCACCGGTGCACTCCCAAATAATCTCGAGCGTGGTAGGATCGAACTCGATAACACGGGAGCTGTCACGACGGGTAACCTTAACGCCGGTCCTGGAGAACTGGTTGGGGGCGCCGTAGCCGGCCCAGCCGCCGTTGTCGTAGACCATGACGTTGCCCTCGCCCGGCAGACCCTTGGGGATCATGTGGGTGTGATGCGGGCCCACGATGGTGCCGAAGCGCTGCAGCTCCTTCGACTGCGTGAAGTCGGGGCCGACGCGCCAGACAACCTTGCCGGTCTCGTGGTCGATGATCCACATGAAGTTGTTCTCACGGGAGTCCATGATGATGTTGTCGGGCTTGAAGCGCTCGTCGCCGGCGTCGAACCACTTGTTGGGACCGAGGTAGCTTGCGCAGTTCACATGGAAGATGTCGCCCTGGCCCTCGGGGCCGCAGTGCTGGGTGTTGGGGTTGCGGAACATAGCGTTTTTCTGCACTTCGTCGCAGCCGAACTCATCGAAGTGGTCGAGCATGCACCATTCCCAAACCACATTGCCCTCGCGGTCGATCTCGATGAGGCGGTCCTCAAGCAGCAGCTGCGGGCTGATCTTGGGAAGACGACGCTCGTTATGGGTGAGGATGAGCATCTTGTCGAAGTTGGGGTCGGGATCCATGCCGGGGACGTAGTAGCCAACCGGGTTGCCCGTGACCTGGAAGTCATGGTGCTGGCGGCAGCTCCAATAGGGCTCGCCGTCATCGACGACCTCTTGGTTCTTGTTGAACGACCATACAACGTTGCCGTCGAAGTCGACCATGGTCATGTCTTGCTGGTCTTGATAAGAAAACGCCGCCTGGCGCGTGCCCAAAGAAGCGATCATGTAGCCGCCGGGCAGCATCTTGGGCGGAAAGCCGTACATGTCTTTCCACATGCGAACAATTTTGCCGTTCATGTCGATGAGCACAACACCTTTGCCCATGATCGAGAACAACGTGTAGCCGCTTGCAGCCTTTTCAGGATCGTAAACGGTAGTGCCAGTAGGAAATACGCTAGGACGTCCCATATGCTTTCTCCTTTTCGTCGCACAATGATTGATGCCGATACGGTTTTCCGCATCGGCATCAATTGTAGCACGTAAGCTAGCTATATCGCCCTAAGCATTATTTGCCTTAACTATAGCAATGGCCTCAAGCGCGCCTCCTAAGCCCTGTTGACGTTATTCGCCCAACATCTCGGCAAACGTTCGGAACGTCTCGGCAATGGGAAGCTGCTGCGGGCACACCGCCTCGCAGCTTTGACACCCAATACAGGCGCTCGGGTGTTTTTCCGCAGGAACAACGGCAAGCGCCATCGGTGCAATAAAGCCGCCTTCGGGCTTGGAAACGTGTTCGTTGTACAACGAGATCAAATACGGAATATCGAGCTCCATCGGGCAATGGCTCGTGCAGTAATGGCATGCCGTGCACGCAAGCGCACCTCGCGCGGCAAGCTTTCGGCCAATCCCCACCAATGCATCCCATTCGTCCGCCGAAAGAGGCTTGTTTTCGGCGAATATAGCGACGTTTTGCTGCAGCTGATCTAGCGTGGAAGCACCCGTAAGAACAACCGTGACGCCCTTAACGCTTTGCAAGAATCGAAACGCCCACTCAACGGCATCAACCTGGGGCCGCAAAGCTGCAAGCGCAGTTGCGTCATCGTCTTCGAAGGAGCACAGGTGTCCGCCGCGCAAAGGCTCCATAACCCAAACCGCTATTCCCAACTCATTCAGGTATTCGACCTTGCGCTTTGCCTCCTGGAAATCCCAATCCATGTAGTTCAGCTGAATCTGGCAGAACTCCATGACGTCTGCGTACTTGTCCAAAAAGCGCTTGAACGCCTCGAAAGAGCCATGGCACGAAAAGCCCAAATGACGGATGCGACCGGCCTCTTTTTGCTGCGAGAAATACGAAACGGTGCCGTATTTCTCGTCGTCAAGGTACTGTTCGATGTTGCTCTCGCACACATTGTGAATCAAATAAAAGTCAAGGTAATCAACCTGCAGCTTTTCAAGCTGTTTGGCAAATATTTCCTCATGCTTTCCAAAGTTCCCCACGTCGTAACCGGGGAATTTCGAAGCAAGATTAAACGACTCGCGCGGATAGCGCGCCAATGCGCGGCCGGCAACCAGCTCAGAGTTGCCACCATGGTAACCCCACGCCGTGTCGAAGTAGTTAACGCCATGATTGTAGGCGTAATCGACCATTTCGAACGTTGCCTGCTCGTCGATACGCGTATCGTCGCCGTCCACCACCGGCAAACGCATAAGGCCCATACCAAGCTGCGACAGCTTCTGGCCGCCAAAATCTTTGTAAATCATAGCAACCCCTCCCAAACGATTTTTAGGCGAAGCTAATTATCCAAATATGGAACGATTCGCGCAAATACCTTTTGCTCTCATGCATCTTTTAACCGCGTTTTTTCAAACAGGCAAAGAATTGTTACGGCACGGCAAGGTGCAGCTCCGCACCCTCGCCCACTTACTCGTTGAGCGCCCAGTAATTACCGGTTTCGTGCCAGTTTGAGAAGCGAAGGGCATCGCCTGTTATCTCGTACTCGCGAATACCAATTCCCCTCAGGCCAATGCTATCGGTGGTCAAATACGTGCGCACACGTGCCGGATCAATATCATCCATCATAGAAATACCGCTTGCATACTGCGTTTTGTCAAGGCCCATAGCCTCGGCGATGGTTGGCAAATAGTCGTAATGGCTTACGGGCGCCGATGACGTGTGCACGGGCTCGTTGGGCGCATAGGCGGGTTTCACCAACATGATGGGCGTACTGGTTTGCTTTAAGGGCTCAGGGGTCAAAAACCAAACTCCGTGATCGGCCGTTATGATGATCGTTGAGCAATCATACGCGCCAACTTCTTTCAGCTGGTGCAAATATTCGCTCACGATATGCATGGCGCCCTTCGCCTGCTTGTTTTGGGTTGAATTGTCGGTGCCCAAATCGTTGGCTTGCTCATCGTAGGAAAACGGATAATGCGCGCCCAGCATGTGGATAAAGCGCAGCGAGCCCGCTTCTGCCTCTTCGTTTATCGAAAGACGCTCAGTTTGCAACTGATGGTAATAGCGCAGGTCGTTGATGGTATACACGCGTTCGCTATCGGCGGCGTTGGGGTTGTAGCTTACGATGCGCCCGTTGATTTGGTCGGTGTAGTACCAGAACAGATACTTGAAATACCAAGGCGCCTCGCGATAGAGCCCAATTTGCACCAACGCCTCAAGCGTGCCCGCGAAATCCATGGTCGAGCTGGAAAGCTTGTGCATGTTGACCGTTTTGCCGGTAATCGAGCGCTGCTCTTCTTCAGGAAGGCTCCCAATTTGCAAGGAGTCGGTGTACAAGCCAATGGAATAACCCGCCTGGTGCACATCGTCCAAAAACGTGCTGCGCGCATAGCGCTGAGCAAGGTAGGTGTCCATATCTTCGCCCACCCGGGGAAGCTCACCGGTCATCATGTAGGGCACGGCGAAGCGCGTGGGAATCATTGAGCCCGTGCAGTTCACGAAATTGGTGAATCCCGTCATTTCCTCCAGCAGCTTGGGATTTGAACGCAACGCCTGGTTGAGCATTGTGGTGTCGTAGGTATCCAAAACGAACACGATGACGTTGCTTTTCGCCGACACGTTGTACAAACCCTGCTCGGTCATGGCCGTTTCGGTTTGTCGTACTAAGTTTGTATGCGCGAGATTATCCATGCCGCCCGCATCATCGGCCGCCGGTGGAGCTATGAACAAGCTGGCAGCGCCCACGCCCTGAACAATGAGCAAGCAGGCACACATCAACCCGACAACGCCTTGAGCGCGGAATCGGTTGAACAGGCTCAAGATCAGCGGCACGACCAGTATTGCAACCCATACGACGCCCGACACAATCATCATG
>JAZQAV010000156.1:0-4432 GCA_045545435.1 Eggerthellaceae bacterium
AGAACTTCCGCTTCATCACCAAAAATCCCACCGCGCTGGTGATCTTCCGCCTGGTGTGCGCGCTGGTGGTGTTCATGGGGGCGCAGCTTAACCTCACGCTTGCGTGGAATCTTGCCGACATCTTCATGGGCATCGAGGCGGTTATCAACATTGCCGTCATCTTGATTTTGGGCAAGTGGGCCTTCGCCGCGCTTGACGACTACAAAGCGCAGAAGAAACAGGGGCTTGACCCGGTGTTCGTGGCCTCGAGCATTCCCGGTCTGCCGGCGACGGAGTGCTGGCACGAGACGCGCGAACAGCTTCACGACGTCAACGACAACATCGCTTTTGGCAATACGATGAATGAGGATTAGCGCAGTTCGCATTGAGCGACCGAAGGGAACCTTTGAGCTGCGGCAGAGTTGCTTCTACAGCGTATGCCGCTTAAGTCCCGAAATCGTCAACCACTTGTCGCAAGCACATACGTAAACCCAAAAGAACAGGGCAACCCGCACATGGGTTGCCCTGTATTTGTTTCCTGGTGTCCCCTGGAGGATTCGAATCTCCGTTTCCGGCCTGAGAAGCCGGCGTCCTTGGCCGCTAGACGAAGGGGGCGATGCACTATCTTACTGCATCGCCCCCAATAAAACGGAAGAAACCTCAGTTAATGGCTCAAATTTACGCCATCTCCGCAAACACCTCGGCCGCCGCGCAAACAAACGCATCAATTTCTTCGGGCGTGTGTGCCACCGACAGGAACAGCGCTTCAAACTGGCTGGGCGCAATAAGGTACCCGCGCTCGAGCATCCTCGAGAAATAACGGGCGAACTGCTGCGTGTCGCACGTTGCCGCATCGTCCCAATTGTTGACGGGGCGATCGGTGAAGAAGATCGTCGCGAGTGAGCCCACGCGATTGACCTGCGCGGTGATGCCACTCGCAGCAATGGCCTCGCGCAAACCTGCCTCTAAGCGCGCACCCAAGGACTCCAGATACGCATAGATATCTTTGCCTGCGGCTTGCGGGTTCACCGATGCGGGCACCTTGCCCGCTGCCAGCGTTCCCACCTGTGCGCAACCCGCTTCCATGGCAACCGGATTGCCCGACAGGGTTCCCGCCTGGTACACAGGGCCAACAGGGGCCAGCTTGTCCATGATGTCAGCGCGGCCGGCAAAGCATCCCACCGGGAAGCCGCCACCGATAATCTTGCCGAAGGTGCACAGGTCGGGCATCACGTTATAACGCTGCTGCGCGCCGCCCAAAGCAACGCGGAAGCCCGAGATTACCTCATCGAAGATAAGCAGCGCGCCAAATTGGTCGCACAGCGCGCGCAAGCCCTGCAAGAAACCCTCAGCAGGCGCCACCGCACCCATGTTGCCAGCTACGGGCTCAACGATGATGGCAGCTACCTCGCACGTTGCAACATCGGGTGCACCGGAAGCGTCTTTTGCGCAAGCTGCTTCAAACGCGGTGCGCACCGACTCCAAATCGTTATACGTGCACACCAATGTATCCTGCGCACATCCCGGCGTAACCCCAGGCGTTCCGGGAATGCTGAACGTTGCCAAGCCCGAACCAGCGCTCACCAGCAGCGCATCCGAATGGCCATGATAGTTGCCTTCAAACTTGATGAATTTGTTGCGACCGGTAAAGCCACGCGCCAAGCGAATGGCGCTCATGGTGGCTTCGGTGCCACTGGAAACCATACGAACCTTTTGAGCTGCGGGAACCACGCGGCAGATGAGCTCTGCAAGGGTTATCTCGCTCACGCAGGGCGCTCCGTACGATACGCCGCGATCAAGCTGCGCGCGCACGGCTTCGTCAACAAACGCGGGCCGATGGCCGAAGATCATGGGGCCCCAGGAGCCGATGAAATCGATGAACTCGTTGCCATCAACATCCCACACATGGCTGCCCTTGGCATGGTCGTAGAACACCGGTGTTTCGCTGACGTTGGCAAACGCGCGCACCGGAGAATTGACGCCACCCGGAATCACCTGGTTGGCCTGCTGGAACGCTTCAATCGATTTCTCGCGCATGGTAAATCCTTCTTTCATACGTTCTTGCAATCAAGCACATCACGATGCGCCGTTCGCGCCGCCAAGATGCAGTCTGGAGCAGGCGCAGATCGGCGCTCGTGCGCTGCATTCGCAGCCCGAGGAGGGCCTTGCATGGGCGAAACGCTGAGCCGCTTCCGCAGCGATAGCGAGGAGCCGTAGGCGCAGCGCTTCACCCATGCAAATTTGCTCGCTCAGGCCAAGAAGCTGTTGGCGCAAGACTTCGACCTGCGCCTTCGCCGCACTATTCGGCCAGCCAGCGAGCCGCATCTTTTGCATGGTACGTGATAATCATGTCCGCACCGGCACGCTTCATGCTGGTGAGAAGCTCAAGGACCACGCGCTTCTCATCGATCCAGCCGTTTTGGGCCGCGGCCTTCACCATGGAATACTCGCCCGAAACGTTGTAGGCAACCGTCGGGAAGCCGGTTTCGCTTTTCACGCGATAGAGCACATCCAAATACGAAAGGGCCGGCTTCACCATAACCATATCGGCGCCTTCGGCGATGTCGTAGAATGCCTCGCGCACGCCTTCGGCGGCATTAGCGGGATCCATTTGGTAGGCGCGGCGATCGCCAAATGCGGGCGTGGAATCGGCCGCGTCGCGGAACGGGCCGTAGAAGCCACTGGCGTACTTGGTTGAGTAGCTCATGATGGGAATCTTCTGGAAGCCAGCCTCGTCAAGCGCAGCGCGGATGGCGCCGATGCGGCCATCCATCATGTCGGAAGGCGCCACCATGTGCGCACCGGCCTGCGCATGGCTTACCGCCTCGTGGCACAGCAGCTTGAGCGTGTCGTCGTTGTTAACATAGCCATCGGCATCAAGCTTGCCGCAATGGCCGTGGCTGGTGTATTCGCACATGCACACATCGGTGATGATGTACATGGCCGGCGCCTGTTCGCGAATAATACGGCACGCCTCCTGCACAACGCCATGCTCGTCCCATGCAGAAGACCCCACCTCGTCTTTGGAAGCCGGCAGGCCAAACAAGAGCACGCTGTTGATGCCCAGTTCAAGCAGCTCGTTGATTTCGGGGAGCAGCATGTCCAGGGTTACCTGGTAAACACCCGGCATGCTGGAAATCTCGTCGCGACGACCTTCACCAGGCTTCACGAACAGCGGATAGATGAAGTCTTTCGCGGACAGCTCGGTCTCGCGAATAAACTGACGTGCCGTTTCGCTTGCGCGCATGCGACGCGGACGATAGGCGGGAAATTTTCCATACTCCATAACAGACTCCTTCACCAAAAACTGCAGTGATTCACCTTATTAAGAACAGCGTGGCGCAAAAAATTTGTTTTGCAACCACGCATTGCTTACAGCTGACCTTCAAAAAACGCGGTAGCCACGTTAATTAAGCCAGGAATCGTATACTCCTGGGCTTCCACCGTTGCTGCCAAACCTTCTTGCTGGAGCGTGGCCGTTGTCTGCGGGCCAATGCTCAAGCACGCCACGCCGCCCATAAGCTCCTGGAGACGCGCTACGGTATCGTTGGACGCATCCGAAGGCTGGCCATCCTGCGCTCGCGCCGCAAGCGCCTTGGAAACCAGCGAGCAGAAGTTGCGCACCGTGGAGGACGACGTGAAAGTGACGGCATCAAGCGTGCCCGCTTCGAGCATGTCGACCACGGTCGCTGCCAGCTGGCTGGCCTCGGGCATCACGGTGTCGTACACGGCCACCACATCAACCTGCGCACCGTTGACACGCAGCATGTCGATGAGCGTCTCGCGCGCTACGGCGGCACGTAAAAGCAGCACCTTGCTGCCCGCACCCACGCCGCGCTCTATGAGCGTTTGCGCCACCGATTCGGCGATGAAACGCGGAGGAATGGCGTCAGGCACAATGCCGTGGGCCTTAAGCTCATCGGCCGTGGCGGGTCCAATGGCGCACACCTGCGCGCCACCGAAGGCGCGCGCGTCCTTCCCCTGCGCCTCGAGCGCTGCAAAGAAGCTGCTTACGCCATTGGCCGAGGTAAACACTACCCAATCATAGGAACCTACGGTTTGCGTCGCGGCGCGAACCTCGTCATTGTCGCGCGGCTCCGTTTTAATGGTGGGGAATTCAATAACGTTGGCACCCAATGCCGAAAGCTTCTGCACTACAGCCGAAGCTTGTTCACGCGAGCGGGTGACCGCGATGGTTTTTCCGAACAGCGGACGCGTTTCGAACCACTGCAGGCGGTCGCGCAGGTTCACCACATCGCCCACCACGATAATCGCCGGCGCTTTGAACCGGGCACGCTCAACCTTTTCGACGATATCGGCCAACGTGCCCGTGAGGGTTTCCTGCTCGGTAGTGGTTCCCCAGCGCACCAGCGCTACGGGGGTATCCAGCGAACGTCCGAAATGCACCAGGCGCTCAACGATATGCGGCAAATCGCGCACGCCCATGTAGAAG
>JAZQAV010000157.1:0-9129 GCA_045545435.1 Eggerthellaceae bacterium
CCCTATAACTGCATCTACCTGGGCGGAATTGCGGGAGCAGGGCACGCGGAAGAGACCGCGGCGCGTTCGGCGAAGGTTTTCAACCAAATCCATCCGCGCTATATGTATTTGACAACCGTTACCATATTCCCCGACTCCGAACTCGCCGCCGAAGTGGCGCGCGGAGAGTTTGAGCCCATGAGCGAACTGGAGCGTTTTCAGGAGTTCCGCGCATTTGTTGCGGCACTCGAAAACCCTGTTACCATTGACTCACGCTTGGTTACCAATTCCATGGGATTTTTGGCAAAACTGCCCGCCGAACGGGCAAAATGTCTTGCGCTGCTTGACGAGACTATTGCAAACTTCACCTCTGAGGACGAGCAGTCCTTCTCGCGCAGACGCGCGGCGATGCGCACCATCTAGCACGGTTGCAAGGCGCGATAAACGCGCAAACTGCAAGGCGCGACAATCGCGCAGGTTACGCAAACGAGCCGAACGGAGAATCCGAGCATGCCCCCGTACAAAAAGATTTTCGTTTCGCCTGGCTTTGGCGAGATAAAGATTTTCTTCGACGAAAACCTGTACTACAACGTGGACGAAGAGACCGTAAAAGAGCTGGTAGGCGCTGGGTTCGCGAACGGTGACCTGGTGGGCGCAAACCTTGACGACCTGGTGTATGGCATTATCGTCGTACGCTACAATCCTACCCGCATTTCAGCCGACGCCGCCATGCGCGGAGTTAATCGCATTGTCGAATACATTGCCACGTGCGCAGCCTAATCGCGCCGTTAAGCATATCGCCGCGTGCGCCTTAATCGCACTGTCAAGCGCTTCGCCACGTGCAAAGCTTAATTGCACGGCACAAACGGAATCTGCAGTTCAGTCACGTACTGCGATTCGTCCGAGGTCATGCCCGCGTCTATAAGCGTGGTTTCAACGGAGTCGCCGATAATGCGACCGCCCTCTTCAGCAATAAACGCCACCAGTTTGGCATAATAAGCAGCCGCATCGCGATGGGTCCCACGAAAGCGTATTTGCGCAAACTGACCTGCGGGGATAACGGTTTCGTCACCCTCGTGCGCGTCGGCCGCTTCCACCAAAATAAAAACGCTGACCAGCCGATCGAACGCGCCCGCCGCAAGGTCGTCACGCGAAATGGACACCCCCACTTTCCCCAAAAAGATCGCGTCATCCAGCTGCGAGCGACGGCTCAGGTCGCGAATGAGCGGCTCAAGATCGGCTGATGGCTCGAAGGTTTCCGTCAAACTCACAATGCGACGTTCGGGAAGCTCCACCACTTCAATTGTTCCCAGCTGGCTCGAAACGGCCTCGTCAATGCGCTGAATGCGGCTTGCGATCTTCTGCTCGATGCGCTCGAGTTCGCGGCGCTTGTCGCGAACGCGCACAAGTTGCTCTTCAAATATGTTGCGCATAACGCCCACGTCGCGTCCGTCGAAAAAGGAGGCGATGCGCTCGATGGGCACATCAAGCGCACGCAGGTATCTAATAGTGTTCAAGCGCTCAAACTGCGCAGAAGAATAGTAGCGGTAGCCCGACTGCTCGTTAACCACCTCGGGCTTCAGCAAGCCAATTTGGTCGTAATAGCGCAGCGTGCGGATATTCATATCGAAAAGCTTGGCGGTTTGCCCGATAGTGAACAGCGCCCCATCTTGGCGTATGTCGATTTTGGCCACGGCGCCTCCATATTTCGAAAATCTGAAAATAACGGCTTGACTCTCTAGTAACTAGAGAGTTTATCGTATGTTGGCATCAGGAACGAGACGAAAGTTGATGCCGCGCAGACAGAAACGCGCATGCAAACTTTGCACAGCAAAAGCCCTGCATGCACAAAGAAACGCGTTGCAGCAGTTACGCGAGACAACCGAAAGAGAAACGCCCATGATTGGAACAATTGCAAACACGATTGCTATTTTGATAGGCAGCACTGTTGGCGGCACCGTGCGCCACGGACTTAAAGAAAAGTATCAGGACGTACTGTTTATTGCCATGGGACTTGCGGCCACGGGTCTGGGCATTAACGCAGTGGTACAGAATATGCCGCAAAGCTCCTACCCGGTGCTGTTCATTGCCAGCTTGGCTATTGGAGGCGTTATTGGGACGGGCCTCGACCTTGACGGGCGCTTCAATCGCTTGGTAAACCGCCATTCCAAGGAAGGTGAAAACACGTCGGGCAACCTGGGTTTGGGCCGCGGGCTGTCCACGGCCATCATGCTGTTCTGCATTGGCACGCTCTCTATTTTGGGGCCCATCAACTCGGCGCTGTACGGCGACGAAACGTTTCTGTTCACCAATGCAATGCTGGACTTGGTAACGTCAATGGTGCTCGCCTCCACCTTCGGCTACGGAATAGCCATCGCCGCAGGCGTACTGTTTTGTTGGCAGGGTTCCATTTTCCTGCTGGCAACGTTTTTAGCGCCTCTTCTAAGCGGCGGACTTATGTGCGAGATCTCAATTGTGGGTGGGTTCCTTATTTTCGCTTCGGGCCTTTCGATTTTGAAAATCAAGGAGATATCGACCATGAACCTGCTACCAGGCCTGTTCATACCGCCTCTGTGGTTTGCGTTCATATCGATTACCGGCTTGGCGTTTTAGCGCGCGCAGCGATTGAAAAACGCGCCCGGTCGAGCTGGCGCTGCGCCCCAATCGCACGGCATCCACACGCAAAACGAGCTTGCCGCTCCAACGCGGCAAGCTCGCCCTATTACACGTAAATGCAGCTTGTTTTTACTTCGATTCGTCCTCATCGAAATAGGCCAACACCAGGCTAAATGGAAGACCCGCCCACGCGTCCTTGAAGAATGCGTGCGAGTAGATATCGGTGATGCGCACCTGCTTCTCTTCGGAAACGTAGAACATAATGGGGTCGTCGTTTGCCAGCATGCGACGAAGCGCATTCAGCTGATCGATGGCCTTTTCCACCGGGAACTCTTCTTTGTCGCCGCGCGCATAAATGGTGAGCTTGCCCGTGTCGCCCAGCTCAAGACCGCGCACATTGCGCAAAACAGCATCGTGGCGCCACCTGCCGTCGGCATCAATGGGATTGCGCGCAACCTTCAGCGGGCTTGATTCGTTCACCACACCCATGGTTTTAGCGAAAAATTCGACGTCAAGATCGTGCTTGGGCGGACGCATTGCCTCACGGTAGCTTCGCACCGCTTCCTGCAACGGATGCTCGTACTCGTCTTTTAACGCGTCATGCAGCATTTGCTCGCGCTGATTCATAATGAAGTCATGTATCGGGCCAGCCGAATGCACGCCATCATCGCCCGAAAGACCCGAAGTAAAATTTTGTCCGTTCATAAGCGCTAACCTCTCCGCCTCATATACAGCCGGACGGCGGGTACTGTCATGGCCCGCCAATCTTTCTACCGTTGTACCACGCCTTGCGGCAAAACGATGTGCATATCATGATACACGATATACGGGCACCTTAATCCTATTTATATTTCGCTTTCCCGCCGCGCGCGGTTTTAGGATTGCATAAGAGGCCTGTTCACTGCCACATGGTAGTTCATAACCGTAAACTTATTTACGATATTTTATCTTTTATTTAAGCGAGTGTACCGAATGCTAGCGGCGTATAATTGGGCATAGATAAACGGGCAAGAAGGAGGTTTATTATGACTTCAAGCAGTTTACCGCTGATCAAATCGCGATGGCAAAAGAATGCAAATCACCCGAAGAGCTTTATGAGCTTGCCGCCTCTGAGGGCGTAGAGCTCACTGACGAAGACCTTGATACGGTTTCCGGCGGCTGGGAGAAAAAGCAGCGCACCAAATATACCTGCAAATCCTGCGGTGGCGACGTTGAATGGCAGGGGCCGCAAAAAAGATATGTTTGCAAGGTTTGCAAAAAAGACAAGATGTACCCCTGCGATTTGAACACCGTCCAGTTCTAACGACCTTCGAACGTGCTCACCATGGGAGCAACCGAACATAGTCTGCAATGGCGCTTTCACGCCCGTTGCTACCAAACAAAAAACTGCACCTTCCGAGCTTAGCCGCTTTTGGCCCAAACCCGGAGGTGCAGTTCTTGTTTAACGGTTCTTTTGGGGTGTGGTTCTTGCCTAACGGTTCTTTTACCGGCGCTTACAGCGTTCCAAACTCGCCGCGATACCATACCAACAGCGCATACATGGTCCAAACGGGATGCCAGTAGCTGCTAGTTGCCTCGCGATCGCCTGTCTCCGAGAAGTACTTGCGCATGTAATAGCGCGGCAAGAGGCCATTCAACAGATATTTTGCTTCAGGGCTCGCGAACAGCTCCTTGATGGTGCTTGCCCAGGGCTCTTCGTGCATCCACACCTGCGTGGGAACCGGGAACGCGCGCTTGGGCTTTTGCGCAACCTCCTGCGGCAAGAAGCTTTCAGCGGCATCACGGAACACGATTTTGTTGTTATCGGGCGTCACCTTGTATTCCACCGGAATGGAAACCGCGAAGTCGAACAGCCTGCGGTCGATAAGCGGCGTGCGGATGTCAATGTTGTTGGCGCGCGCAGCGGCATCAAGGTTGGGCAGCAGGTTGCACTCGGTTGCATACGTAAGATCGAACGCCTGCATTTTGTCGAAACCGTCGGTATAATGCAGCAAGTACTTTTGCGCTTCCTTAAGGCCGCGCGTTTTCATGCAGGTGTGCGCGGCTTTCCAGTAGTCGTACCGCGGCATATTCAGATAGTTTTGATACACCTTGTAACCGCAGAACAGCTCATCGGGACCTTCACCCGAGCAGCATGCGTCCGTGTGCTTAGCGGCTTCACGCGCCGCCAAGAACAGCGGAATGTAGGAAGAATCGCCACTGGGCTCTTCGCGGGCAACCATTGCCTCGGGCACCACGTCGAAGTATTCCTCAATGGTCACGGGGCAAACATGGAAATCAACGCCAAGCGCCTCGGCAATTGCGGCTGCATCCTTCGATTCGTCGTAGCGGCTTTCCTCATAGCCAACACTTACCACCTGCTTGGCGGGCAAACCGGCCGCCAGAAGCGACGAATCGACGCCCGAGGACAGGAAAGAGGCGCTGCTTGTTTGGCGCTCCGTCTCGAAGATATCGGTAAGGATGCTCTTCAAGTCTTCGACGGCAGAATCGTAGTCTGCATAACGGTTCGTGCTGAATTTAACGTCCTCAAAACGCTCAACAATCACATTGCCGTTGTTTTCAACCAAGCGGGTGCCGGGAAGCAGGCGCTTGACGCCCTTGTAGAAAGTGTTTTCGGTAGCGGGATACCAAAAGCGCAGGTAGGTTGGTATAACGGCGCGGTTGAGCTCCTTGGCATGTCCGCTTTCCTCCAACAGGCCGTGAATGGTGTCCGAGTAGAACCACGAGCCATCGGATGCCTGGCAGTAATACACTGGTTGGCGGGTATACAGGCCCTTGCGGACCTCGGAATCGCGCTCCAATTTGGCCATATTGTTTCAACCTTTCGTTAAACTGTCTCGCGCGTCTATTTTCCCCCACCGCACGGTGAATTGGGTTTCCGAACAGTTACTAAAGATGAAGTCTTCATATGTAACGACACGCTAAGCCGCCGCACCAACACATCATTGCGTGGAAGAACCCATGTTCACCAGTACAACACCCACAACGCAAACAATGATGCCTATAACGATCATAGGCGTAAGCGGCTCTTTGAAAACGAAATATGAAATGCCCGTTGCCAGTATAATTCCCAACGCGCCCCACGACGCATAAGCAATGCTCAGCGGGATACCCTGCAACGCCTTTGAGAAGGTCCAAAAACATCCTGCATACAGCAGCAGGCAGGCAATTGATGGCACTATTTGGCTAAACCCGTCCGACAGTTTCATACAATACGTACCGCCGCATTCCAACACAATCGCGAGCGTTAGATATAAGTAGTACATGCCGTTCACCAATCCAAACTTCATTGCCTATTGTTGCTATTTTACCCAGAGACGCCAATATCCCGGCAGAAATCGCCTCAGTCGCTTCAATTGCCTCGGTCACCCGAACGCCAAGAAGAGAGGCGCTCTCCTTTTTGTTAATCGGCAAAGCGCGATAGCACGATCTCGAAACGACCCAAAGGCGCAGTGGCGTAGGCACCGCGCGCAAAAAGGCGCAGCCTACCGGCAGAGTCAAGCAGGAATCCCTCGGGTTGTCCCGAATAGCGCAACGGCTGAGCCCATTCCTCTTCTTCGGCGTATTGACGCATCCGCGCGCCATCTTCCGTAACGTCAACGTCGCTTTCGGGATCGATCACCCTGAACAAACGCAGCTTACGAGGAGCATTTGTCACCTTTGCATCTGCTATTTCAAGCAATTTGGCAGCTAAAAGCGACGTAGCGCGCTGAACAACCGTAGCCTGGGTTACCGCCTCGTCTTCTTCGTAGTTCTCCATAATCGCTTGCATGTCAAACTCAGAAAAAGCAATGTCGGCATGAACATTAACAGTGACGCTTTTCACCCACGACTGCATCATATCGCGCACTTCATCGGCCGAAAGGCGCTCCACAAGCTCAACCTGCGCAAAACGCCTCATGAGTGCGGGATCCAGCATGTCGACGCGGTTGGTTGCCGCCAGAAGCACAACGTTTGAGGGCAGGCGATCAATCTCTTGCATAAACGTGATAGTCGTCCTGTTAAGCTCACCATCTGCCGCACGAACAGCCGAAGCGCGCGTGTTCGCAATGCAATCCAGCTCGTCAATCATAAGAACGCACGCGCCTTTGTGCGCATAGCGAAATATCGTAGAGATATTCTTTGCAGTCCGACCCATCAGGCTGTCGACTGTGCTCGACATGTTCACGTACATCAGAGGGAGGCCTTCTTGATAAGCGACCCACCGTGCGAGCTCGGTTTTCCCCGTACCTGGAGGCCCATACAACAACGTGGTGTTGCGCGCGGGCAACCCAAGCGCACGCAACCGTGCTGCGCTTATACGCATGGCATGAGCTTGCGACGCAACACGACGCGCTTGTTCGGTAACAAAATAACGTGAGCTATCAAACGTTTCTTCAGGGTGCTCAACAAAGACCAGCTGGGCTACGTCTTCGGGAACGCTAGAATCGGCCTTAGCGGCGGTGGCAAGCCTATAAGCCCTGGTCATATCTTTGAACACCGCTTTGTACGGGCCGTCGTGACGTGCCTCTTCAGCCGCAAGCCTATAAGCCGCATCGCGTGCCTTGCTCTCGTCTTCGTCCAAGAGAAGCGCTTCCATCATAATCTTAACGTCTTCGTGCATCTCCATTGCCCCATACCCTTCTCTTGTGCGATTAGTGTCTAACCAATGCGCCGCTGCGAAAAAGGCCCGCATCCCTTGGGGACGCGGGCCAACACCTCCGCTAGTGCGTTATCGATTACGCCTTAACCTCGGAAGAAACGCCAACCGTAGCTTCTGCCTGTGCGGCCACTTGTTCGGCCTTGTATTGTTTACGGCCTTCCCAAAGCAAACCCATAACGCCCTTCACGAATTTGAAATCTATCATCTTCACGGCCTTGTATAAGTTGATCGGGGTGATGTAGAACTGGCCGGGCATGGTGCCCATGATGTTGCCATCCATCGCGATTTTCCCGTCGCGGATGTAAATCTTTTTGGCGGTCATGAGTTTGGTGCCCTGGGCGTTAATGATGTCGAGTACGAGTTTTTGCGCCATGATAATTACCTCACACTGTTTAGCTGTTTATAACTGCGTCGAAGTCGATGTCCATGTCCTCGAACAGAACCTGGGCAACAGCGCGACCGCCACCAGAGCAGGTAGGTCCGGGCCATGCGGATGCTCCGCCAAGATACAGGTCCGCGATGGGCGTGGCAAAACGAGCCATTTCGGGGAACGGACGGTTGGAATTGCCCTGGTCGGCTTCCTGCGAGATATGACAGAAGTCGCCTGCGATCCACGAATCATTCCAGCGCTCGTAGTCGAGGGGGTTATGCACGGTGCGGGCCAGAACGTCATCGGGAGTAATGTTGGTGGTCAGTTCGCACCACGCCTCGAGGTTCTTGTCGGCAATTTCCTGACCGTATTTATCCCAGTTTGCGGGATCGCCCCAAAGCGCATAGGGCTCATAGTTGTACAGGTACAGGGTGTGATAGCCACCTTCTCCGCCACGGGACGGGTCGATGAGCGTGGAATTGCAAGTTGCGGCAGAGTCGTAAGGGCTCGGGTTGCCGGCTTTGAGCTCGGAGAAGACCTTCTTGTAGTGTTCGTGGCCGTGGCTCTGCTCGGTGATGAGCGCCTGGGTCGGCTTGTCGCCGAGGGCCTTGTAGCGCGGAGCTTCTTTGAGCGTGATATTCTGCAGGAAGCCAACATAGTAGCTGGGGCGCAGCGCGTCAACCTTAGCAGTGAACTCAGGGGTAAGCAGTGACGGGTCAACCATGCCGTTGGAGCCGAACAGCTGCTTGATGTGAAGCGTCGAAACGTATTTCTTGCCTGTTACAACCTCGCCGTTTTCAAGCTGGAAGCCAACGCATTTCTTGCCTTCGGTGAGAACCTTGGCGGTCTTAGCATTGGTACGAATCTCGCCGCCTTCATCTTTGATCAGGGCGACCATGGCGTCGATGAGCTTCTGGGAGCCGCCGACGCAGTGAGGCATCTTATAGCGCGTGGGAGCGTGCATCATGTACATAACAGCCAAAACCGTGGCACCCGTACCGGGATCGAAGGGGCTTACCATCTGCTCGGACACGAAGCGGGTTGTGGTCTCGCGCAGCTCGTCGGTCTTGAAGCATTCGCATGCAATTTCGTAGGCGCTCATCCCCATGTAACGGATGAGACGCTCGCCCATGGGGCCAAGGCCCGAAAGTGCGGCGACCATCTGATCGGCTGGAACAGGAGGCGCAAACATGCCCAAAGTGAGCATCGGGCCGATTGCCTGAGTGAAGTCAACAAGCTCACGATACGCTTCGGCTTCTTCTTTACCAAGCTTTTCCTCAATCTCAGCGCAGCAGCGGTCGATATCGAAATACAGAGTAAGGGCGATGCCCTTGTTCATGAAAATGTCAGTGGTGGACGCTTCTGGATACGCGTACTTCAAGCCGTATTTGGAAACCAGGCCGAGCTCGTCGTTGTTGATGAGCGGGTTGAGCTGAATCATGCATTGCGCCGTAGCAGCGGTGTCGTGGGTAACACCGAGTTCGTCAACAAAACTGACAACGCCTCCTCCCAGAATGTCGCG
>JAZQAV010000158.1:0-9536 GCA_045545435.1 Eggerthellaceae bacterium
CGTGCGGCGCCACATAGCCGATCTCCATGGTTCTTTTCGTTCGCACGGGAACGCCGATGATGCTGCTCTCAACGTATTCGGGCATAAGGTTGCACCAGATGGAGTAGCAGTTAAGCTCTTGATAGAAGTGGGAAACGGCCAAGGGCGCGGAAACCCGAATGATATTGTCTTGCACCACGCCCTCTGGCCGCGTTTCGGTATCGGAGGTTGAGATTTGCGGATAAGGCTCAAGGTCTTTAAAGGTAACGCTTTCCTTAGTAGCAAGTGGGTGATTCTTCGACATCAGTGCTTGCGGCTGCCTGCTGAACAATTTAACGGTATCAAGGTTGTTCTCGCGTGCTTTTTCCTCAAGGAGGCGCAATTCGGAATCGAATACGTTAAAGATGCCGAAATCGCATTCTCCGCCCGCGACTTTATCGATGATCTCGCCATAGGTGCGCTCATGTCCAATGGCGAAGCGGTAGCGGCTGGAGTCAAGCTGCTTTGCTGTGTTCACAAAAGCTATCTCAGCGAACACAAGCTGTTGCGTGACCACGCTGAACCGAATTTTATTGGGAACTTGGCTGCCGTAGTGATATTCAAGGTTGTCCATCTCTTCGACGACGCGGCGCGCGAAGAGCGTAAACTCCTTGCCCTCGGCAGTAAGAGCGACGCCGCTTCCTTTTCTCAGGAAAATATCGAAGCCAAGCTCTTTTTCTACCTGGCTGATAGCACCCGAAAGCGTTGGTTGGGAGACCATCATTTTTGCGGCGGCATCGGTGATGGAGCCGGCCTCTTCGGTTGCAAGTATGTAGCGAAGCTGTTTGACCGTAATTTTCATTGTGTAATCCCAGCTTATGAGTCGATGATACGACGGAAAGGGTAACGCTGAAAAAAGTTACCCCCCCTCCTTAAAACGAATTCTAACACGTTAGGTTTACATCGCTTATAAAGGCACAAAAAGATGCTAAATAGCGGCATTTTTCAAAGAGTGCTATTTAAATGAATCTGCCTCGTGAAATCGTTCGGATGCGCGTTTGTGGAACGAGCGTTTTTCGGTGCGTGCAAGCCCGCTGCTTTGCAACTGCGCAGAGACTAAAACAGCGAGTCTTCATCGCCTGCCGTTTGGGATGTTGCGTTTTCGCGTAGAAGCTTAATTAGTTACAATAAGGCAAATGCAGTCGAATGAGAGGATATGCGCTATGGCAGAGCAAACGGGTCACGTGGAGCTTTTCGTTTCTGATGCCCATGGTGAGTATGCGGCGTTTTCCCATGTTCTCAGGAGCGGTTGCGGCCGAATTCGCACCGTGATCGATGAGCTGTTCCAAGACGATCTTGATGAAACCGCTCGTGCGGAGCTGGCGACGCTCATTTATTATCCGCAGGAAAAAATAGCGCAATTGTCCAGCGAGGCATCCGATGCGAAGGCGTGGGCTGCTGAGGCCGCCGGTCGCGTTGAAGGCGTGTGCACTTCGTTAGGGGGCGCCGCTGAGGCGGCAAGTGCACGGGCAAACGCTGCCGACGAATTCGCGTGCCTTGAGGCGTTGTGCTGGTGCGCCCAGCATTGCGCTGTTGACCGCGTACATATGTTGGGCGATGTTTACGATCGTGGTCCGGCACCTGAGCTCATTATGGACGAGCTGGCCGCTTATCCTTCGGTAGATATCCAATGGGGCAACCACGATGTGGTGTGGATGGGCGCAGCTCTGGGACAGCCTGGCTGCATTGCCCATGTCGTGCGCAACTGCGCGCGTTACGGCAACCTGGGCATTTTGGATGCTTATGGAATTGACTACACGCCTCTTAAAACCCTGGCCGCTACCGCCTATCAAGACGACCCGTGCGTTGCGTTTGCTTTGAAGGTGAACCCTGGTCTCTCGCCAGAAGAGCTTGCCCTCAACGAGAAAATCCAGAAGGCCATGGCAATTATCCAATTTAAGGTAGAGGGCCAGCTCATCGATGAGTATCCTTCTTTTGGTCTGGAAGATCGCAAACTGCTTGACAAAATCAATCGCGAAACCAATACCATCGTGGTGGATGGAATCGAATACCCTCTCACGGACACCGTGTTCCCGACGGTCGATTTCGATGACCCTTACAAGCTTACGCCCGAAGAGACGCAGGCCATCGATTCCCTTGCTCAAGCGTTCATGGAGTGCGAGCGGCTTCGGCGCCACATCGCGCTCTTCCTTGAGAAAGGCTCGTTGTACACCATTGCCGGCAACATGCTGCTGTTCCACGCATGCGTGCCGCTCGAAGCCGACGGCTCCTTGAAGGAAGTAAACATTTACGGGGAAACCTACAAGGGGCGCGCGCTGTTCGATGCGGTTGACCGGCATGTTCGTGCGGCATTTACCTCAACCGACCCCGAAAGCAAAAAACGCGGTCGCGATTTGCTGTGGTACTTGTGGCTTGGCCAGGGTTCGCCGCTGTTTGCAAAAAGCAAGATGGCGACCTTCGAGATTTACTACATCGCGGATAAGGCCGCTCGCAAAGAGGCAAAGAATCCGTTCTACTCGCTGATTGAGAACGAAGACGTGGTTGCGGGTATTTTCGAGGATTTCGGCATGGATCCCGCCACGTCGCATTTAGCATGCGGCCATGTGCCGGTGAAGGTAAAGGACGGCGAAGATCCCGTAAAGTGCAACGGCAAGGTTTTCATGATTGACGGCGGAATGTCAACCGCCTATCAATCCACCACGGGAATCGCGGGCTTCGCACTTATTCTGGAAGACGGGGCGCTGCGCCTTAACTATCTGCAGCCGTTCTGCTCGGTTGAAGAGGCCGTCGCCACAAACGCTGAGCTTGCATTCACGACGCGTGAGATTGGCAACGAGCTATAACAAGAACGTTACAAACAGGTCGATGGGCAAAGGAAGGCACTTCCTTTGCCCATCGCGCGGCTCAAAGGGGCTTTCATGGATGAAATGATTGATATTTACGATGAGAATCGCCAGCGCACGGGAGAAACCATCCCGCGTGAGGGAGCGTTTTTGAAGGAAGGCCAGTACATGCTGTACGTTCTGGCCATTATCGAAAACCAGGACGGCAAGTTTTTGATTACGCAGCGCTCGCAAGACAAGCATTGGGCTGCCGGTTGGTGGGAAGTAACCGGCGGAGGTGTTGGAGCTGGCGAAGAGCCTTCGGAAACTATCGTGCGCGAAGTTGCCGAAGAGGTTGGCCTCGATGTTTCAAACGTGCACGAGCAGCCTGTGTACTCGTACGTCAATGTTGACCTGGAACGAGGCGACAATTACATCGTGGACATCTATCACTATCATCTGCAATTTGAGGATAGCGATGTTACTTTGCAGCAATCTGAGGCCGTTGCCTTCCAATTGGCAAGCTGGAATGAGATAGTTGCCCTTAAGGAACAAGGCGTCTTTCTTCATTTCGAGCGAATCCGCCAAGCACTCGAGGCGGAAGGCGCACTTAACTAAACACCGCGCGGGCTGCATTGTAATCAAAGAGCAATTCAATTTGTGCAACGCGCGCCGAACGAGCGTGTCCGGAGGTTTTAATGCCCACAACAATTTACAAACGCAGGCTCCCTATTCCACAGGAAATTCGGGAGGAAATGCCCCTTTCGCCCCAGCTCACCGAGGACAAAAAGGTTTTCGACGATCAAGTGGCCGATGTCATAAAGGGCGCTAGCTCACGCAAACTGCTCATCGTGGGCCCGTGCTCTGCCGATCAGGAAGACTCGGTGCTCGATTACGCGGCACGTTTGGCAAAGTTGAGCGAGCGTGTTTCCGAGAAGCTGCTGGTTATTCCGCGCGTGTACACGAACAAGCCGCGCACGAAGGGCACAGGTTACAAGGGGTTGCTGCACCAGCCGAATCCTGAAGGCAAGACCGATTTGCTTGAGGGCATCAAGGCTATCAGGCGTATGCACTTGCGCGTGATTGAGGAAACAGGAATGTTCACAGCGGACGAAATGCTGTACCCGCAGAACTACCGCTTCTTGTTCGATCTGCTGGGTTACGTGGCCGTGGGCGCGCGTTCCGTTGAGAACCAAGAGCATCGCCAGGTGGCAAGCGGTATCGAGGTTCCGGTGGGAATGAAGAATCCTACGGGCGGTTCATCAAGCGTGATGCTGAATTCAATTTACGCTGCTCAGCACAGCCAGGATTTCATTTACCGCAACTGGGACGTCACCACCACGGGCAACCCGTATGCCCATGCGGTTTTGCGCGGATATCGCGGTTTGGACGACATCAATTACCCCAACTACCATTATGAGTATCTTGAGCGTTTGGCGGACGATTATTGCACGGGGGAGTATCTGTATCCGGCCGTGGTCATCGACTGCAACCATGACAATTCGGGCAAGCGCCCCTTCGAGCAGCCGCGCATTGTGAACGAAGTGCTCGACAGCTGCACGCGCAGCGAGAAAATCGCAGGAATCGTCAAAGGCTTTATGATAGAAAGCTATATTGAAGACGGCAGCCAACCCATTGACGGCGGCATTTACGGTAAATCGATCACCGATGCGTGCCTGGGATGGGAAAAAACCGAGCGCCTTGTTCTTGAAATGGCCGAGCGCCTGTAACAAGACGGGAAAGGATCGAACATGCCAACCAAAGAAGAGCGCAAACTTGAGGCCGAAAAGCACAACGGCCTGATGAACGGCGTTTTCGCCAAGGAGACGAAGCAGGGGATTGAAGCTGCGGTGCTCTATGAGGATGGAGCAGGTCGCGAGTTGGATATTCCTGCTGCGCGCTTCGAGCAGACGGCTGTGGAGGTAACCCCCATGGGCGTCGAGCGCGCTGTTTTGCGCGCATCGGGCAATGCGTGCGTGGTTGATCCGGCGTCGTACCGCTATCCGGGAAGCGGCTATGTCAATGGTGCATGGACCCCGGAGGCTGCCCTGTGCGCCTGCAGCAACTTATATCAGATTCTTGAGGGCACCGCGCCTGTGTTCTACGAGCAGAATCGCAACGACGTGCGCGGCGAGCTGTATTCCGATCGTGCGCTGTTCCTTCCTGAAGTAACGTTTACCGAAGGCGGCATGAAAAAGCGCTCGGTAGTGGTGTGCGCGCCTCCCGATCGCAAACGTGCGCTCGAGCATCATCGCAGTGAAGCCGAAATCGCGGGCGATTTGGCCAACCGCATTGAGACGGTGATGCGCATAGCGGCGGTGCACGAGGTTGATTCGCTGGTAATTCCCGCGTTTGGCTGCGGTGCGCAGGGAAACGATCCCGCGCAGGTGGCTCAGCTTTTCAAAGCGTGGCTTGACGCGCATCCCGGATGCTTTAAAACGGTCACGTTTGCCATTGGGCGTCCCTTCATCGAGGCTTTCGACGCTGTTTTCGCTCCGCCCAGTGAGCCCGAGCCTGTTGTGGTGCCCGATATTGCCGAAGAGGACGAAGAAGACGACGAAGATTGGCGCAACTATATGTCGGTATAGTTTGCGCTTCCTCTAACGGAGTGTGTAAATGCTTTAAGACCGCGCGTGCAACGTAAAGCCGCGCGGTCTTATTGTTGAGGGGCTTGTTTGGAAGAAGCCTCGAGCAACTCGTTTGCAAAGGCCACGGAGTTAATTGCCATTTGCGTGCGCAGATAATGCGGGTCAAGCTGATGGGGGCCAAGGCGCACGCGGTCAAGGCCGTCGGCGTCTTTGAGCAGTCGGTAGATAAACGCCACATCTGCTTGCGTGTCGGTGGGCGTACGCTCGAGGATGCTTTGGGCGCGTTTGAATGCCTCAAAGCCGTCCTCGTCATCGCGATCGTGCCAGCGTATGGCCAACAAGGTACGGGGGTCGAAAACCAAGTTTGCTTGTTGCGCAAGCGAGCCGGGCTGTTGTTTGTCTGCGGCGCGCGTTTGATCTTCGTTGGGTTCGCGCCCTGCGCTGTTTGCTGAAGGATCTACGTATTCCCCGCGTTTCGCACCCTGTTCGCAGGCTTCTTGGTAATACAGCGAGCCGCGCATTCCATGCCCCGTGTCAAGGTAGGGATTCTTGCGACGCGAGTCGTGGAAAACCGCGGCCATTGCCAGAGCGCGCAAGTCGGCATCGGGAAGCCCTTCGGCGTCTCCCAACGTAAGCGCAAGCATGAGAACGCGCGCCCAGTGGGGCCTGAAATGGATGGCGCCTCCCGTTGTCCATGGTTGCAGTTCGTAGTCTATGAAACGGACCCACGTAAGGTAGAACGAACGAACTCGTTCATTGGGGGCAATGACGCTCAAGTGCTCCAAATTGGAATGCGCGATATGTTCGGCGGCCAGTTCGCGGTTTATTATCTGGGCAAACACGGGATCGTCCATAGCTTGTTCCCATGTGGTGCCCGAAGCGGCAAACTCGCCGGTAAGAAAATGCTTCGCTATGTGGCCTTCGTTGTCGCGAAGGGGCATCACGTGGTATGCAAGCTGAGGCGCTCGGTATGTGTTCTGGTTGTCCATGCGCATCAGTATATCGCGCGCGTGCCTGTTCGGTTGTCCAAAATTGGCGGCTTGCGTCGGTCATGCGGCCACGCAGTGCGAACAGAAGCGCTCTTTTCAGGGCTTTTTCTGCGCGCCTTGTCTTTGGCGGCCTTCAGCGCTTGCGGCGGCGTAAAAGCAAAATCTTCGCGCGCGGTAACTTTAGCTGAGCCTGCAATTGCGGTAGAGCGCTTTTACGGCCATAATATGCAACCAGGCACTGTTGGCGCAAAGGGAGAGTTGCATGGCGCACTTAACTCAACAATCACTCGATTTGCTGTTGGCTTTAAGTAGGGCTATTCGGTCCTATCGCATGGGCCAGCGCGAAGAAATCACCGTTGATGCCGTGGAGCTTAATGGGTTGTTGGGCTCTACCACAAAAGCGCCCTATCGCAACAAGGAAGCTTGCGCGGAGGCGCTTGGGTGGTGCGCGAACAACGCATATCCGCTGGTACCGCTTGTCATTGTCATGGACGCAGGTTATCGCCATCCCGAAAGCGCCCTCATTAATGCCGCATTTGGCGTCTTGCCGCGAGCTGAGGGCGACAAACGGTGGCACGAGGAGCTCGACCGCATTGCTTCATGCGATTTAGAGGAGCTTTCCCGCATGAATGCGCAGCTGGAAGAGTTGGCACGCGCCTTCAATCCGGCGCCAGCCGAACGTCGCCGTTCGGCTTCGCCGCGCACCAGCGAGCGCTCTGCTGCTCCCAAAACGCGAGCGACAACAAAAACGCGCGCTGCGAACAGCGCCTCTTCCGATGCGCACGGGGCCACGCGCAAAAGCGCGTCTACGCGTGCGGGGGCTTCGGCGAAACAGCCTGGTCGCACAAGTGCTCAAGCATCGACGCGCGTGCGTGTTCAGGAAATCGACGAGGAACGCTTCAAGCAGGTGTTCAGCGAGCTCATGGCCCTCGCGCAACGCGAGATGGGCGACGATGCGGGCGATTTGCCAGCGTATTTCGACCTGTTGAAAGAACCCATTACCCAAGCGCGCACTCGTTGGATTGCGTCATTGGGCACCAAGGAATGGGATGTGCGCGACGCGGGCTCGGGCGTTCTTGTGGCGGCCTTGCAGAAAACGGTGGACGACGAAGACGCATTTTGGATTGATGGCGCGAACGGGATTGGCTCAATTGCTCGCAGGCTTCGCAGGGGGCTGGGGAAAGAGGACGGAACGCTTGATTTCGAACGTGCCGTTATGCAGCTGTTTGCGGGCGAACTCGCGGTTCCGGACTTCCTTGAGACCATGAAAGCGCTGTTCACACGCCAATATTCGTTTATTTCACACCTGCTGTTCCTCTTTGATGGCGCCACCTATGTACCCGTGGCCTCCAGCGCGCTTGAACAGGGCTTGCGACAGCTGGGCATCGAGTTCTCGCTTTCGGGGAATTGCACGTGGGCCAATTATTCGCGCTTCCTTGCGTATCTTGATCGCATAGCTTCGCTCAGTTTGCGCGAAGGTTTGGAAATGTCGCGGGCGGATGCCGCGTTCTTCCTGTATTATGCCGGGACGGGCACACTAGAAGTTAAGTAAAAGCAACAAAGAAGACGGTTACGCAATGCCATTGGAACTTAAACGGCCCTATCAACTACGGACGGGCGACTTCGATCGGTACGGGCGCGTCAAGCCGGCAGCGGTGCTTGACGTTTTTCAGGATATTGCCGGTTTGCAGGCAGAGGATATGGGTATCGGGCGCGACCGCATGCTGGCCGAAGGTGTTTTTTGGGCAGTCGTTCGCATGAAGTACGAAGTGATCGCGCAGCCGTCGTTGCATGAAGCGGTTATTGCGCGCACCTGGCCTTATGCCCCTTCGCGTTTCACGTTCCAACGTGACTACACTATGTCGGATGAAAGCGGGAAGCTGCTTATAAAGGCCTCCAGCGAATGGACGCTTATGGACATTCGCACGCGTTCGCTTGCAAAAGTGACCGACCATTGTGCGACCGACGGCGACTACTGCACCGACCGTTCTTTTGAGTCGCGCGTGCGACGTGTTCCACCATTCGACCTTGACCCTGGGGCGCAGCCGGTGTACACTGTTGTTCCTCGTGAGAGCGACGTTGACGTTAACGGCCACGTGAACAACGCACGTTATGCGGCGTACGCTTTTGATGCACTGAACCTTGACGCTGAATACCAGCTGCACACGTTCCAGATAGATTTTAAGCACGAGGTGCTCGTGGGGCAGCCTCTGTCTTTGCACGTGAAACGCGAAGACGAAAAAGCTTTGGTGGCCGGTGTCAACGAAAACGGTGACGTGGCTTTCGCCTGCGAGTGCGTGTTTGCGCGGTAAAGAGCAGTCACGGCGGCCAATGCGGCCAAGGCAGCGTCGATTATTCCCATACGGACGCACGCGAGCTTCAATTTAATTTGTTCGAGCTTCAGGTGGGTTCGCGCCATCCGAAATCCCGTGCCGGTTAGCACGGAGCAAAATCGTCCGGGCTCAATGCCTTGTCAAGTACATTGCGCACTAATGCGACGTGGGTTTCGCTGTCGTTAAGGCAGGGTACCCATACAAAACGCCCGCTGGTATTGCAGGCGGCCTGAATATCGCCCTTGGTGTGCGCGCACGTGGTGACGGGCGCTGCCGCTTCTCCCTCCAGGGCGACCACCATTGAATTGGGCACGTCGTACAGCGTTTCGAGGCAATCGATGGAAAACCCGGGGCAGCAAAAGAACACGCGGAAGGTCTCATCGCGCCAGCTGGTAAGCACGTGTTTCGACAAGGGCGAAACCCACGCCTTTTCGTTGGGGCCAAACACGCTTTGGTAGGCAACCGTTATGTCGTCTGGCGATATACCCAATTCGTTTGCGATCAGCTGCGTGCTTTTTGCAACTTGGGCTCGGTAGGTGTCACCTGCATCCTCGTCTTTGAGCGGTATGGCATGCAGTGAGAATACAAGGCGATCGCCGGGCTTGTCGCCATAGCCCGCGTCTTTAATTTGCTGGGCGATTGCCTGTATGTACAGCGGATTGTCGTGGTAGTTGTCGATGATGCAACTCGGTGGGTTCCAGCCCGTGCTGGAAACCGCGCGTTTGTACGCGTCGATGACCGCTTGGGTGGGGGAGTAGGCGCTTTGCGGATATAGCGGCAGCAAAACGATGTGCTCGCACCCTGCCGCGCGCAGTTCGTTCAGGG
>JAZQAV010000159.1:0-2473 GCA_045545435.1 Eggerthellaceae bacterium
CGACATCTTCCATGTGAACTGCGCCAGCTATCTTGGCCCCAACAAGTGGTTTGACGCCGGCGACGAGCGCATCAAGCCCGAGAACATCATCATGGACTCCCGCCAGAACAACACCATGTGGATCATCGACCATGATTCCGGCAAGGTTGTTTGGCGCGTCGGCCCCGACTTCACCGCCACGAAAGAACTCCGCCGCTTCGGCACCATCGTCGGCCCGCATCACACGCACATGATCCCCAAGGGCCTCCCCGGCGAGGGCAACGTCATGGTCTACGACAACGGCGGCTGGGCCGGTTACGGCGCCCCCAACCAGTTCTCGCGTACTGGTTTGAAGGTTACCCGCCGCGACTATTCGCGCGTCGTGGAGTTCGATCCCACCACGCTCGAGATCGTATGGGAGTGCACCGGCGAGGCTACCGGTTCTTCGGGTGACTTCAACTTCAACGCCAACTACTTCTACAGTGGTCTTACCTCCGACGCTCAGCGCCTCCCCAACGGCAACACCGTTATCTGCGAGGGCTGCTCCGCTATCCTGCGTGAGTTCACCAAGGAAGGCGAGCTGGTCTGGGAGTACGTATTCCCCGATGTTGGACAGGCTCTGCTGTATCGCTGCTATCGTATTCCTTACGAGTGGGTACCGCAGCTGCCGAAGCCCGAAGAGGTTGCCATTGCTCGCGTTGACAACACGCAGTTCCACCTTGAGGGCGCGTTCGCTTCCGACTACGAGTCCGGCAAGGTTGAGGTCGAGGGTGCATATGGCTTCGCCTCTGGCAAGATGGACGAGTGCGTAACCGATCTTGAGTAATACCAAGATGCGTTGTCGCTTGCATTGTTAATGCACAACAGAAGGGCTGCCCCATTAAGGGCAGCCCTTTTTGTGTCTGTGCAGCTCGTTTGCGATAGAGCGGCCCATGTTGGACCACTCAGGCGTTTACGCGCTTGCGCGTTCTGCCAGCCTGCGACCCATGTCAAAAGCAGCCTGCAGATCCTTGGGGAACTGTTCGGCGTACATTTTTGCCTTCCTGTTGGGGTCGATGGCGTTCATGTTGTACAGGCTGTAATCGTTTACTTGGAGCGTGTTGTAGCACCACAGGTCTTCGCAGTAGCCGTAAAGGCGCTCGATGAACTCACGGTTGGGGGCCAGCACTTCGCGGTACTTCATCCGTCCAACCAAATCTTCGCGGCAGTTCATGGTCCATATGATTCCGCAGTGTTTGATGCCTTCGAACACCTTGATGCGCGTTGAGGTGGGATCTCCCGCTACCTCGCACTGATACGAGTGAACGGGGAACAAAAAGCGTTCGAGAAAGCTGCGGAATTCGCCTGTTGGATAGCTGAAGTAAACGGGGCTTCCCATAATAACCACGTCGGCTTCAGCGCATTTGTCCAGCACAGGGGTAAGATCGTCCTTGATCATGCAGCGGCCGGGGAACTTCGTGTTCTTGAGCTTGCAGGCCATACAGCTTTTGCAACCGGTGAAAGCTATGTCGTACAGGTTTACGATTTCAGGTTGCGCGCCAGCGCTTTCGGCGCCTTTAGCTGCCTCCGCCAAAAGTTTTGCCGTGTTCATGGTTTTGCGGGAGCTTCCGTTGATGATCAGCGCTTTCATGACTCTCCTTTGCTCGAGGCGTTTGTTGTGCAGTGCACGTTGATTCCTTTGGAGCTATGGCTTAAACGAAACCTTTCTTACGCAGCTTCATTTGCTGTTCAGTAAATTTTAGCCCACGTGGTTTTCCCGTGGTTTGGCGTTTTTCGCCCATGATTGCGCTCTTTGTCGTAAAATGTCACATGCGCCAGCGTGGCTCAACGGTAGAGCAACTGATTTGTAATCAGTGGGTTGCGGGTTCGATTCCTGTCGCTGGCTCCATGAAAAGGAAAGGCCAGAGCTCAATTTGCTCTGGCCTTTTTCGTTTGCACGGTTTGCAGAAACCTGAGATGCGTCACGCGCTTATTGGATGCCGGAAACCAACGAGGTCACATCGTCGGGTGACATGCTAATTTCAGCGCCGCCCAGCCCTTGCGCGGTAACGGCGTACCGTTGTGGCAAGTTGCCGTCTGTAAGCCGTTAGGCAGTACGTCGTTGCTGCGGCCTTGTGCCCTGGTAGGCGGCTTTGTTCCATTGTACGATGCGCGCGTGCCCTTGGCCGTGTTTACGACCTTGAAAATTCATTCGTTACGGTATAGTTTTCCCTGTAGGTTTGGCTGCCGCGCGTGTTGGCGTGTGAGGCGCTTGAGCGTACCCTGGCACCTGCGCAAGAACGCGTGGTGCTCAAGTGCAAAGAGGCGCGTCGCGTAAAGGCGCGTTTGCAATTTGGCTGCATGCGGGCGCAGGAAAAGCGAGGAGTAGATACCATGAAAATGCTTCACGTGACCATTCGGGCCAACAAGTTTAACGAAGAGCTGCGGTTTTATCAGGAAGTTATCGGACTGCAAATCATGCGCGATATGCGCCAGACCGGCAGGGATATGGTTT
>JAZQAV010000160.1:0-2114 GCA_045545435.1 Eggerthellaceae bacterium
CTTCTCGATCTTCTCCACGGGACAACCGCAGATCTCGGACGCCCAGGCAGGCGTCTTGGGCGGGCCGTCGTAGGCTCCTAGCACGTAGTCCTTGAAGTTCTCGTCGATCCTGGCGTCGGCGGGCATGTGCTCGGCATCGAAGCCGACGGTGCAACGGTTGAGAAAGTCCTGGTCGATGGCGCCCTGTTCGATCATCGAGTAGGCGACGCCCAGCAAGAATGCGGTGTCGGTGCCTTGGCGTACGGGGAACCATTCCGCATCCATAGCGGCTGCGGTTACATTGTACTCGGGGCCGACGAATGCGAACTTCACGCCGGCTTCGTGCGCGGGCTTCATGTAGTACGTGTTGGAAAACGCGCCCCATGCGGAGTTGTGGCCATAAAGCACGATGTAGTCGGCGTTCACGAGGTCCATGCGGTCGTTGTTGTTGGCATTCTTGAAGCCGTACATGCCGGGATTGTGCTGGAAGGTGCCCATCGAGTCGATCGACGTGGTTGCGACGTAACCGCCGAATTGGGCGAGGATCGGCGCCAGGTAGCCTTCGAGGCAGATGATATTCTGGTAGAGGATGGAGCGGTTGCCGTAGCGCTCCTTGGCTTTGATGAGCTCTCCGGCGATGTAGTCGCGCGCCTCGTCCCAGCTGATGCGCTCCCATTCGTCGCGGCCGCGCAGCTGGCCGTTGGGATCGTCCGGGCTCCAGGGCTTGCGCTTCAGCGGGTACTGGATGCGGTCGGCGCCTTCGACCTTTTGGCGCTGCGCCCAGCCCATCGGACAGGCGCGGGCCTGTGGATTGTCCCAGGTGTCCTCGTGCGTGTCATCGGTCTTCATGCGAACGATTTCGCCGTTCTTGACGTAAACCTTGGTAAGGCAACGTCCGCCGCAGTTCATTGCGCATGGCAAGCTGAACCAGCGACCTTCCGAGGTGTCTTTCACGGTAACGTGCTTCATAGATCTCCCTTCGCGATATTTGGACTGTTGCTCTCTGCAACGCGCTTGCATGGTATTCTGTATTTAATTAATGAATTAAATGGCTTGTTGCTGGAGGAAACAATCGGGGAGACTACCGCTACAACCGATACGGTCAGTTGCATCGTGCTGTTCTGCCGAGCGATGGATTCTGCGTTGAGAAACGCATGCGGCATCGGGCTTTCACATTATCGCACCCTCTCATATCTAGAGCAGCATCCTGATGGGGTGCAACCCGGTACGATGGCGAAAGCGCTGAGGATTTCAGCTGCTTCTGTTAGCATTTGCTTGGTAAAGCTGCAGGAAATGGGCGCGATTAAGGACGACTGCAGCGCGAAGAAGGGCGCTATGCGGTGGTACGCTATCGGCAAACAAGGCAATGCCGTTTTGAGGACGTGCGATCGCGCCGTGACGACTGCATACGACGAATTCTTCGCTCCGCTTAGCGGCAGTCTGCGGGCAACGCTGCTTTCCGGTTCGCTGGTCACCTCTTCGTACTTGGGGCTCACGCGCATGGAGGGCGCGCGTTATTTCGCAGAGTATTCCGTACTAGAGGGAATTTTAAAGAATGAACAATACATCAAGAAAACTACACAGGCATGGAATTTGACTATAGGAGAATACCGCGTTCTGCTGCTTTTGATGGAGCATCCCAACGTAAATACGCACAAAGCGATGCGTGAATACTTGGTCGCCCATCCATCGGAGCTTTCCCAATGGTGCAAAGCGCTTATTGCCAAGGGATTGCTTGTCACTGCCCCCAATCCAGCCGATAAGCGTGGCGTGGTATTTACCGCAACGGCGGACGGTTTGCAGAAAGCATCGGAAATCGTATCGGAATACAACGTGCACGACGTGCGCCCCACCGAGGCGAACGAGATCCCCCTCTACAACGGAATGTTCCGCATCATCATGGACAACATGAGAAAAAAGCGACAAAGCCTCTGACGGTTTTCTTGCGAATCAAATACCCATCTGGTAGGGATTCGAAGCGGAACGAGCCGTCGAACACTAACTCCTTTCGGCCCTTCGGGCAACCTTGACCCTCGCTACAACCGACAGTGCGCTTACAGCTTACCGCCGTAGTCGACCTACGGTCCAGGGGCTCGCTAAAGCTCGCCCGTTCTCGCTCAAAACAGTCCACCGGA
>JAZQAV010000161.1:0-10220 GCA_045545435.1 Eggerthellaceae bacterium
AATCGCCGTCGAAGGCGCGCTTGTGGTCCTGTGCAGTGGACATGCAATGCGCTTTACCAGCAGAAACAAACGCGAACAGCGAGCACTCGGGGCCGGTAAGGCACTCCTCGATAACCACCTTGGAGCCAGCCGCGCCAAACGCGCCATCAAAGCACTCGTTAACCGCTTCGCGGGCATCCTCAAGGTCGTCGGCCACTACCACGCCTTTGCCAGCTGCCAAGCCATCGGCCTTAACAACAATGGGAGCTCCCACTTCTTCAACGTAGGCCAGCGCATCGGCCGCGTTGTCAAACGTGCCATAGCGCGCCGTGGGAAGCCCGTTGCGCTCCATGAAGGCCTTGCTGAAGGTTTTGCTGCCCTCCAGCTGGGCGCCCTGCGCATCGGGACCGAACACGGCAATGCCTGCCGCGCGCAGCACATCGGCCACGCCGGCAACCAGCGGCGCTTCGGGGCCAATAACCACCAGCGATACGTCATTGGCACGGGCAAACGCCAACGCCGCTTCGCCGTCTGTGGCGTCCAGCCCGGCCACATTTTCGGCAATTGCCGCCGTACCGCCGTTGCCCGGAGCAACAAACAGCTTGTTTGTGTTCGGAGATTTAGCCAATGCCCAGGCCAGAGCATGCTCGCGGCCACCGCTTCCCAGAAGCAGGATGTTCATGTGATGTTCCACCAATCTAATGCTTGAATCGTCTGTTTGGACCAATATTTGAACTTACAATTTTGAACTCATATTTGAACTTGATGTTTGAACTTGCGCCAAACACTTTTAATGCGTTTGCCAACGATGCAATCGCTAGTCGCGGTACCAGTCGCGAATAATGGTTTGATCGCGGTCGGGGCCAACGGTAACGATGCTGATGCGCGCGCCGGTAAGCTCTTCCAGATGCTCAACGTACTTGCGCGCGTTTTCGGGCAGCTCCTCGTAGGTGCGGCACTCGGTAATGTCAACGCCCTTCCAGCCAGGAAGCTCTTCGTAGATGGGCTTGGCATGGAACAAAACGCTTTGCTGCATGGGGAAATAGTCGTAACGCTTGCCGTTGCACTCGTATGCCACGCACACTTTGATGGTGTCGAACACCGAAAGCACGTCCAGCTTGGTAAGTGCCACGTCGGTAAGGCCGTTGACGTCAACAGCATAGCGGCCGATAACCGCGTCGAACCAACCGCAACGACGCTTGCGGCCCGTGGTAACGCCAAACTCATGACCTACCGAGCAGAAGGTTTCGCCAATCTCAACCTCTTCGCCTTCGCCGCCATCTTCGGCATAGCGCTGTTCGGTGGGGAACGGACCGCCGCCCACGCGCGTGACGTATGCCTTTTGGATGCCCAGCACGCGATCGATGTGGCGCGGGCCAATGCCCGTACCCGTAATAGCGCCGCCCGAGCAGCACGAAGATGAGGTTACGTAGGGATACGTTCCGTGATCGATGTCGAGCAACGTGCCCTGCGCGCCTTCGAACAGGATGTTTTTACCTGCACGGAGCGCCTCGTTCAGCAGCTCGGTGGTTTCAACAATGTGCTTCTTCAGAATGCGCGCGTACGGCAGGTACTCTTCGCAGATTTCCTCCACCGTGTAGGTGTGGATGCCGTAGATTTTCTCCAGGATGGGGTTTTTCTGGGACAGCGCGGTTTTTACCTTCAGGCGGAAGATCTTCTCGTCCAGCAAGTCTTGCATGCGGATGCCCTTACGAGCGATTTTGTCCTGATAACAGGGGCCAATACCGCGTTTGGTGGTACCAATTTTGTTGTCGCCCAAAACCTTTTCGTCGGCACCGTCGAGGTCTTTGTGGTAGGGCATGATCACGTGCGCATCGCACGAGATTTTAAGGTTGGCGCAGGATACGCCCTCGGCCTCCAAAACGGCCATTTCCTTAATGAGCACGCCCGGATCAACCACTACACCGTTACCGATGATGGGGGTGCAGTGTTCGTACATAACACCCGAGGGGATAAGGTGAAGCGAGAGCTTGGTGTCGCCGTGAATTACGGTATGACCAGCGTTGTTGCCGCCCTGGAAGCGAACGACGTAGTCGTAATCGCGAGCAATGAGGTCGGTTACCTTGCCTTTGCCCTCGTCGCCCCACTGAGCGCCAACCAATACGGTGTTCATGAATAGCATCCTTTCGAATTCGCGCAGTAAAACCGTGCAGTCCTTAATTATATTACAGTTCCACTTTCATGCAGCTTTCATCTGCCCGCATAACCGCTTCCACCACTTCTTCATGGCAGGTGAACAAAATTACCTGGCGCTTCTTTGCCAGCATCGCCAGGGCCTTTGCGGCGCCCAGGCGTCGTTTAGCGTCGAAGTTCACCAGAATGTCGTCGGCCAGCACCGGGATGGCGCGGCCCACGTTGTCGGCGTACATGAGCAAGGCGATGCGCAGCGCCAAATACATTTGCTGGCAGGTTCCCAGCGACAGCAGGCGCGGCTCGCGCACGTTGTGAACCGCGTCGGTGGCAACCAGCTTGCCCTCGGGTGTCATGGACACGCGCACCCAGGCGCCGTCGGTCATCAGCGACAGCAGCTCGCTGGCCTTGGCGTACACTTCGGGTTGGCTGTGGCTTTCCCACGCCGTGATGGCCGCTTCAAGCATGCGGCGCGCAATAAGCAGGCGGGCAAGCTTGGCCTCGCTATCGTTATAGCGCGTGCGCACCTGCTGGTAGTACTGCTTAAGATCGCTGTACGCGTGCATGGCCTTCGCACGCGCCAACAGTTCGCCCAGCTCACCGTAGCGCAGGTTAACCTGCTGAAGCGTTTCTACCAGGGCATCGCGCTGGGCCGATTTGCGCGCAATAAGCGTGTCCAGCTTTGCCGCCCCGCTAAGCACGTCAGCTTCGGCCAAAATGCGCGCTTTTTGCTGCTCAAGCTCGCGCAGCGTCTTGGAAGCGTTCGCAATGCGCATTTCGAAGGAGGCGATGCGCTGCTGGGCAAGCGCGCGTTCGGCACGAGCGTCTTTCGCTTCGTCCAGAAGCGACCGTGCGGCACGTGGCGAACCTGCCGCCCCCAAACCTTCTGCGCGAAGCCATGTGCGCACCTGCTCATCAAGCGATTCTTGCGCCGCCAGGCTGCCTTCAAGCTTCTTCTTATCCTGCAGCATGACCCACTGGGCGTCTTGCAGACGCTGTTCCAGCAGGTCGTCGCCCTTGTTTGGCCTGAACATAAGAACAAACGCACCCACCGCCAGCAACACGGCGAACAAAACCAAGCCAATGCCAACCGCGGTAAACGACAAGCTGTTTATCTCGCGGCCGTGGGCAAACAGCGGAACGCCGCTAAACGCGAATACCAGGGGCAGCAACGTTGATATCACCAGCTGAATGACACGCTGGCGTTTGCGCGAGCTGATGGTTGAATCGCTGTCGCGCAACTCCAGCAGCGCATCGTAAGCGGCTTGAGAGGTTGCCTGATTCTCCTTGGCAACCTCCACACTGTGCGAGGCATGCGCCTGCTGGTCGGAGTAATTGTCCAGCGTATCGCGCAGCATGCGTTCAGTGGTGGAGTCGATGTCAAGCAAATAGTCGTCCACATCGTTGTAGCGCGCGGGAGCCGTTCGCTTGAAATCGTCCAGTTCAGCGCGCGTATCTTCAAGCTGATTGAGCAAGTCGGCGCACTGATCGTCAATTTGCGCAATAAGCGTGCGGTTGCTCACCAAGGCGTCAATTTCCTCGTTGAGCGCGGTAATGCGCGCCGAAACATCTTCGCGCTCCAGCTCAAGCTCGTGGTATTCACGGTCCTCGGCCTTAAAGCGCTCGGTTTCCTCGGCGGCTTCGCGCACCTTGGCCTGCACTTCCTTGAGCTCGTCGCTCAGGCGCACGATTGAGTTTTCGGCCGATGCGGCGCGCGAGGTGTACGCTTTAATGCGCTGGTTTATTTCTTCAAGCGCCAACGCCGGGCTGGTAGACGTGCCCGAACCGGCCGTGAGCAGGCGCGCAGTCATATCCGAAGTGTTGCGCAGCGAGCGCAGCTCGTCGGACGTGAGCGCAAACATGGTCCTGAACGTTTCTTTGTCGATGTCGTTTACCAGCTGCGTTTGCCCCTGCAAGCCGTCCACATTGCGCATGCGCATCAGTTCAATTTCATGCGCGGGATCTTTGTCGCCTTTTTCAGCGAAAATGAGCGCGCCGGTGCGTTCGGCGTCGTCGGGTTTGTACGTATTGCGGTTGCCGCGCGCTTCTTCCCACCCAAACAGCACGCCGCTCACGAACTGGCTGAGGGTGGTTTTACCCGACTCATTGCGGCCGAACACCACGTTCAAACGCGGAGAAAAGGGGCCGATGGATTTGTTGCGGAACGCGCCAAAGCTGTCCATGCGCACGTATTTCAGGTACGGCCTGCTCATTTTTGTTCCTCTATCAGCAGGTCAAGTACCATGTTTTCGGCATCCACGATGTATTTGTCCATATGCTTGGCTATTACCGCGGGAACCGCGATGCCCAGTTCAATAAAGTCTTCTTGGAGCGCGGCCACGTATTCGTCGATGTTTTGACGGCCGTTCGCCGCTATGTTCATGAACAGCGCCGGGAACAGCTCTTCGTTCAAAAGCGCCTGCTTGTCGATGGGCGCCGTGGTGGAATCGATAAGCGTGTCGCAGAAGAACACCGCGTAACTGCTGTTGATGCTTTCGCGCAGGTCCTCGATGATGCGGGCCACCTGCAGCGTTTCGTGCAGGTGCGTTTCGCCGGTGAGCGTTATGCGCACCACCATTTCCTCGCATTCGGCCTTGCCGTTTTCGGCGAACATGCTGCGCAGAATTTTGTCGTGCACGTCCACCAGCGTTTGGCAGTCGCTCACGTCCACTTTCATTTTCTTCCACACCACGCTTGCGGTGGGAATGTACTCAAGAGCAGGCGATTTGCCTTCTTCAAGCGTAACCGCGTAGCAGCCGCGCGTGCCGCTTTCCTTAATATCGCGACCTTGAATGCAGCCCGAGAACACCACGCGCGGGTCGTCGAAGGACGGATAGGCCGACCGTTTGTGAATGTGGCCGCAGGCCCAGTAGTCAATACCGCGGCCGAGCAGGCCCTGCGGGTTGGTTGGTGCCTTTTTGTCCACGTCAAGGCCCGTATGGATGACGCTAACGGCAAACGGAGCAGCTTCCAGGGCAGCGCGCCTTGCGCGAGCGGATGCATTAAGGGAATCCGCGGCGCGAGCACCCAACAGTTCTGCTGCATGTTCTGCGTGCGCATCCAACGTGTTTGCTACACGTTCTGCGCGTGCGTCAAACGTTTCGCCAACGCGCGCACTTAATGCCGCTATCGCATTCTCGCGCCAGATGCCTTCGGAAACGTCTTTGTCCTGCGGCCAGGTTTGGTTGTAGTAGCCCCGCCCTCCCAAAAGGCAAAGGGGCTCGCCATCGCGCTCATACACTTCGAACGTGGGTTTATCAGCGCCAAAAACATGCACGTTATCAGGCAGTTTGGCAAAATCCTTTCGCCAGGAGGTATACGGATCGTGGTTGCCCGTTACCAGGTATACCGGAATGTTCGCCGCGTCCAGCACGCGCATGCCTTCGAAAAAGTGCAGGAAATCGGCGTAGGAAGGACGAGCGGTATCGAAGATATCGCCAGCCAGAATGACGAAATCAACCCGGCGATCGAGCGCAGCTTTAATCACGCGATCGTACGCTTCGGGAATAGCGCTTTCCAGCCGGCGCGCCCAGGAGTCAGACAAGGCCCTAAGACCCCTAAACGGAGCCCCCAGATGCAGGTCGGCTGCGTGTATAAAAGTAAGCTGCTTTGGCATAGTTGCAGTTTAGCGCGAAGGCGTGTGGCTGCGCTAACCTATGTAGCCCCCAACGCGCGAATCGTCCGTAAAATCCATGAAACGCGTGAAGTCGGCCAAGAACGCCAGCGTAATGTTTGCCGTGGGGCCGTTGCGGTGCTTGGCCACAATGAGCTCGGCGGTTCCCCAATCGGGGCGCGAATCGCTTTCGGCCTCAGCCTCGTCCATGCTGCGGTCAATGAACATAACGATGTCGGCGTCCTGCTCGATGGAGCCCGATTCACGCAGGTCGGAAAGCATCGGACGCTTTTGCGCGCGCATTTCCACCTGACGCGACAGCTGCGAGAGCGCAATCACAGGCATGTCCATTTCTTTCGCAAGGATTTTAAGGCCACGAGAAATCTCGCCCACCTCAACGGCGCGGTTGCCGTCGCGGCGTGCCTGGGGCGGCTGCATAAGCTGCAGGTAGTCAACCACAATAAGGCCGTTGCCCATAACTTGGCGCAGCTCACGGCGCGCTTTTGCGCGCGCTTCAAGAATGGAGAGACCGGGGGTGTCGTCGATGTACATGTCCAGCTTGGAGAGCGTATTGGACGCATCGGCCAGCGCGCTCCAGTCGGCATCGGTGAGCTTACCTGCGCCGCGAATTTTGGAGAGTCCCACGCGCGCTTCTGCGGCAAGAATACGTTGCACCAGCTGGGAGGCGCTCATTTCCAGCGAGAAGAAAGCCACCGACGTGCCGCGTTTTGCTGCGTTGGTAGCCAGGTTGAGCGCGAACGACGTTTTGCCAACGCCGGGACGGGCGGCAAGAATTACCAGGTCACCGCCGCGCAAGCCATGGAACAGCGAATCCACATCACGAAAGCCCGTGGGAACGCCCTGCATGTCGCTTTGGTTCTCGGACATGCGCGTAATTTCCTCGAAGGCCGAAGTTACCAGGTCGTCCATGCGCACAAACGTTGAGGATACGCGCTTTTCTGTTACGTTGAACAGGGTTTTTTCGGCGTCCTCGACCACTTCGTCAAGGTTGTCGGGGGCATCGTAGGCAAGCGCGTTGATTGAGGCCGCGGCGTAGATGAGCTCGCGCAGGATGGAGGTGCGCTTGACGATGTCGGCGTGATTGATCCAGTTGGTGAGCGCAAAGGTGCTATCCGCGAGCTCCAGCAGATACGACCTGCCGCCTACCGCGTCAAGCTGGCCCGATGCGTTGAGTGCGTCGGCCAGTGAGATTTGGTCGATGGGAATACTGCGCTCGTTAAGATGGATAGCCGCTTCGAAAATGAGGCGATGCGCAGGGCGATAGAAGTTTTCGGGCTTCAGGCGCAACAGAAGTTCCTCGGCCGCGTCGGCATTGAGCATAAGCGCTGCCAGGACCGATTTTTCGGCCTCAATGTTATGTGGCACCTGCTTTTTCCCAGGATCGGCCGGCGGCGCTTCATACGCACGAGGATTTCGCTGCGGATCGTATGGCATGGTAGTGCTCCTAAAATGCTTCTATGATTGTTCTTGCGCACGCGGCGGGCGCGCCGTTTGCGCGGCTTTCGCTTAGCTCTAACGCAATTAGCAGTCGCCCCATGTGCGCAAGGTTTCGAGTACTTTGCGCGCGTGGCGGGCGCGCCGTTTGCGCAGGTCTTCGCTTTGGGCTTGCGCAAGCGGCGGGCGCGCCGTTTACGCAAGCCTTCACCCTTTACACGCTGGTTGAAATGCTTGTAGTCATACTACTCCATGCGCCGTACCGCGCGCGACGGCAGTTTTTGGGCACCTGTTGAGCCCTTGAACGATTTCCACTGCGCACAAGAAAACCCCCTTTGCCCGCACATGGGCATGAGGGGGTTTTCCACGTTTTCCACTTTTTTAACAGGGGAAAATTAATTATTCAGCATCCGCAGTTTCTTCAGATTCTGCAACTTCCTCGGCTGCCTCTTCGACAGCTTCCTCAGCAGCAGGTGCCTCTTCCACCACAGGAGCCTCAACATCAACAACGTCAACAGTGACGTCGGCTTTGATGTCGCGATACAGATCGATGATGGCAACATGCTCGCCAACCATCTTGATGGCGTTGGGGATGGTGATGCGGCGACGGTCGACCTCGATGTCCTTGGCAGCCTTAACAGCGTCAGCGATCATCTGAGAGGTGATGGAGCCAAACAGCTGGCCCTCGTTACCAACCTTAGCCTTGATCTGAATCTTGGTGCCCTCAAGCTGCTCTTTAAGAGCGGTTGCGTTAGCAATGCGCACTTCCTCGCGCTTAGCGATGTTCTTGCGCTTCTGCTCGAGCTGCTTGAGATTGCCCTTGGTTGCCTTTACAGCCATGCCCTGGGACAGGAGGAAATTGTTAGCGAAACCGTCGGCAACGTCGATGATGTCGCCTTCGCCGCCCTTGCCCCTAACTTCAGTCGTAAGAATTACTTTCATTGGGACCTCCTTAACCTAGCGGTTGCGACGGTCGCCGCGGCCGCTGATGGCAGGAACCGCGTAAGGCATGAGAGCCATTTCGCGGGCGCGCTTCACTGCGTTGGCAATGTCGCGCTGGTGCTGGGTGCAAGCGCCAGTCACGCGGCGAGGTTTGATTTTGCCACGGTCGGTGACGTACTTGCGAAGCATCTGGGTGTCTTTGTAGTCGACGTATTCTGCCTTATCCTTGCAGAACTGGCAGTACTTACGCCGAGGCTGCTTTGCATATTCGGCCATTAGTACCTCTTTCAGTATTAGAAGGGGATGTCTTCGTCGTATACCGAAGAAGACGTCTCAACGATAGGAGCAGGTGCCGGAGCTTGCGGGGCGTAATTCTGAGAATAGTTCTGAGAATAGCCGCCACCGTACGAACCGCCATCTGCATTCTGCGATCCATTGCGAGAGGACATGAACTCAAGGTCGTCGATGACTACCTCAAGCTTGCTGCGCTTTTGGCCGTCGCGCTCCCAGGAGCTGTAACGAAGCTTGCCTTCGATGGCAACCTTCGTGCCCTTGGACAGATAGCGCGAAAGGCTTTCGGCGCGTGCGCCGAACATGGTGCAGTCAACGAAGTTGGGGTAATCTTCCCACTCGCCCGTCTGCTGGTTGCGACGACGGTCATTGACCGCAATACCGAGGCTTAAAACAGCCATTCCGCCTGCGGTAGAACGCAGTTCAGGGTCTCGGGTAAGATTTCCGCTGATAACTACTCGATTGATGCTCATGCTCATTCCTCTCACTCATGTGCGGTATGTTTTGCGCGGGCGCGTTATTTGCAAGTTGTACGCGTTTGCTTGTTGTCGAGCATTTTGCTAGCTGCAAAGTGTTTGCTTGCTACTGAGCGTTTGTTGCTCGCGCATTTTCCAATCGCGTGATTGCCTTTGTGCTCCCGGCAAATACCAGTTGAACGTTAGTCGCGATCGTCGCGCTTTACGATCATGTGGCGAACCACGTTGTCGTTAATGCGCAGGATGCGGTCAAGTTCTGCAATGGCAGTAGGATCAGCGTGGAAGTCAACCAGGGTGTAGTCACCCTCTACCAAACCGTTGATTTCGTAAGCGAGTTTGCGCTTGCCCCATGCTTCAGCATTGTCGAGAGTACCGTTACCCTCTGCAATGATGGTCTCGATGCGTTTCGCAACGCCAGCGCGCGCTTCATCGTCGATAGCAGGATCGACAATATACAGCAATTCGTAAGCCTTCATCAGCTCACCTCCTTTGGACTAAACGGCCCCGGACAGGTGAACGTCTTTGCCGGGGCAGGAAAACAGCCTGATTATTCTAACAAACCTGTTTTTCACCGACAAGCGAAGATGACGTTTGCGCACCTTCGCTTCACTCTTTCACCACGTTAGGACCCTACTATACGACCTGCAAGCATCGAATTCCGCAATGCGCGTTACACAAGGCACCTCGCAGCGAGCGAATTATCTGTGCGCCACGTACGCCGCCCTCGTATTTCCAATCGATGGACCCGCATCCTTGCCATTCAGTTTAGCGGGTCAATCTTACCGCGCTCAAACCAACTCCCAACGACAGTTCGACACAGATTGAGCGCAGGTTATACGCTTATTCAACGATAAGGGATAACCGTTGTCACGGAAGGCGTTGTTGTTCTACGACCTGGAAGTGGCACGAAATAGGGTTGTTGATACGGCTTCGAGGAATCCGACCTGGGAAAACGCCGGTCCCCCATGGCAACAACCCCATTCCGTGGCTTTATTCTCGTAGCAACAAGGCCGATCAGCACCAAATGCATTCTGGGGTGGCGCGAAACGACGTTGCTGCTACGAAAACCTGGCACGAAAGGACCTTGTTGCCACGGCATACGGCGAGGGCGCGAGGGAATGCCCCGACCCGCGGCTCGAAACGCCGTTGTTGCTATCGGAGCCCGCCGCGGAACCGCGCTGTTGCTACGAGCCTGCCATGAAACCGCGTTGTCGCCGCGAGCCCTCGCAAGTTGCGCGGAAGCCGGTTGTCAGAAATCGCCTTCTTGCACGGCTTCGGCGGCGAATCGGAGCGAAATGTCAGAAAACGCCTCC
>JAZQAV010000162.1:0-9453 GCA_045545435.1 Eggerthellaceae bacterium
ATCCGCGTGAGCGCGCACCAGCTGAGCGCCATCAAGGCTGGCCACAAAGCCAACCAGGTGCATCGCGCCGTCTTTGATAACCGCGTGGACGCCCATGGGAACCTGGCAGCCTCCCTCGAACGCCGCCAGTACCATGCGCTCGGCAAAAACCGCGTTCATGGTGTTCGCGTCGGTGATGGCGTTAAGATAGCCGGCGATTTCGGCATCGTTGGCGCGCGCCTCAATGGCGATGGCACCCTGCCCCACCGCAGGAATAAGCTGATCGGTTGGGATATAGCCAGAAATTGCATCCTGCAATCCCAGGCGCTCAACGCCGGCGGCCGCCAAAATGCCCGCGTCAAATTCGCCGCCCAAAATGCGCTTGACGCGCGAATCAACGTTGCCGCGAATCTCGCATGCCTCAATATCGGGGCGTGCTTTGAGCAGCTGCGCAACGCGGCGCAAGCTTCCCGTGGCTACCCGTGCGCCCTGCGGCAAATCTTGCAACGTCAGGCCCTTTTCGGCGGCAATTATGACGTCTTGGGGATTAGCGCGCAGCGGCATGCCCATGATGGCAAGGCCTTCGGGAAGCTTGGTGGGCATGTCTTTGGACGAATGCACGCACAAATCTACTTCCCCGCCGAGCAGCGCGCGCTCGAGCTCCTTGGTGAACAAACCTTTGTCGCCGATTTTGGAGAGGGCAACATCCAAGATTTTGTCCCCTTTGGTGTGGATGATGCGCACTTCGCAGGTAACTTCGGGGAAAGCCTCCTCAAGCAGGCGTTTTACCAAATTGGATTGGTACAGTGCAAGCTTGCTTCCGCGACTTCCGATTACGATGTTCTTCACCTTGTAAACCGCCTTCGTGTATCACAGATAACTGCCGCATCCGCTGGCAGCATCAGATTCTTGGAACTAACGCCTTCGGGATTTGCGCTTTTTCGTGGTTGACCCGGTAAGACCGAACAGCTGCCGCGCCGCATCGATGGTTTCGTAGCCGGCGCGATCCGTTGCGCTCTCGCGCATGCAAACGGTGGGCTGATGCAGCAGCTTGTTCACGATGGCACTGGTTGCCAGCTCTAAACTTTTAAGGTCTTTTTCCGAAAGGTCGGCGTCCAGCGTTTTAAGCAGATGGGCCACTTCGTTTTGGCGCACTTGCTCGGCTTTAAGACGCATCTCCTTAATCAGGGGCGTTGCTTCGTAGCCTTTAGCCCATGCCAGGTATTTTTGCGTTTCGTCCTCGACGATCTCGCGCGCCTGTTCGGCAGCAACCGTACGTTGATCCTTGTTGCGCGCAATCTCGGCGCCAATGGCATCAAGGTCGCACACGGTAACGCCCGGAATCTGCGCACACGCCGGGTCCACATCGCGCGGGATGGCAATATCAAGAATGAGGAGCTCTTTCTTGACGTTCGCAAGCATCTCGGGCTTGATGATGTAACGTTGCGCCGCCGTTCCGGAAACAACGATGTCCGCGTCGGAAATAAGCTCTGACAGATCTTCGAAGCGACGCGCAGTGCCGCCCAGTTCTTCAGCCAACGCAATGGCATGCTCACGCGTGCGACTGCTGACGATGAACGCCTGCACGCCCTGCTCTTTCAGATAGCGAGCTGCCAACTCACTTGCCTCACCAGCGCCAACCACGAGCACCTTTTTATCCTCAAAGGTGTCGAACATGCGCTTGGCGATGTCGATTGCCACGGTGGAAACGCTTACGTGACTCTCAGAAATGGCCGTTTGCGTGCGCACGCGCTTGCCGCATTCCATCGCTTGACGGAACAGACGCGTGAGCGCCATGTTCACCGTGCCCGCATGGCTGGCATCGCGAAACGCCGAGCGCGTTTGCCCGATGATCTGTTGCTCACCCAACACCATGGAGTCAAGCGAAGAGACCACCGTGAACAGGTGGCGAATTGCCGCAGCGTCATATGCGCTGTACAGGCTTTCGTCCAGCTCATCTACGCTGACGTCCTTTTCCTCCAACAGGAACTGGCGCATTTCGCAATCGGCATCAACGGGAGAAGGGGTTGACACGTACAGCTCCGTGCGGTTGCAGGTGCTCACGATCACGCAACCGTCAACGTTGTAGCGACCTTGCAGTTCATGCAGCTTCTCTTTAAGATCGCTTCGCCTAAACGAAACGCGGCCGCGCAACTCCGCGTTGGCCGTTTGATAGTTAAGACCTACTACGCTAATGCTCATGCGTTCACCTCCGCACCTTTCAGTGCTTCTTGGTATGCGTCTTCTGCGGAAATTTGCTCCCCCGCAGCCAAGCGTTCGCGCCATCCTGCTTTGGCGGCCGCCTCGAATATCGGCTTTCTGAGGGAATCGGGACCAGGAACGCGCTCTTTCACCAAAACACGCACGTCCTGCATAAGGTTAAGATACGGCTCCCAGCTTTCATCGAACTGGGTTTCCAAAATACGGCGGATGCGCTTTGCCTCGGTGGGTGCGCAACCGCTGGTGCTCACCGCAATGCGCAACGGGCCGCGCGCCATGGTGCTGGGCACGGTGAAAGTGCAATGGGAAGGCACATCGACCACGTTCAGCAAAACGTTGAGCTCATCCGCCTCTTCGAAGATCTGCTGGTCAACTTCGGGAATGCCGCACGCGGAGAAGGCAATGACCGCCCCTGTAAGGTCGCCCTTCTGATAGGGGCGCTGAAGCCATGTGAAGCGGCCTTCGCGCGCTAACGCGGCCAGCGTTTCGGTAGCCTTGGGTGACACCAGCGTAATGCGGGGGTTAAACGGCAGCAGCGTTTCAATTTTTCGCTGCGCCACCTTGCCGCCGCCGATTACCACCACCGACTTGTTGGCAAGATCGACGAAAATGGGATAGCCTATCGAGGCGACCGACTGTCCGCAAGCGGAAGCCGATTGAGCATGTCCGTTTTGCTCGGTGTTGCCAGCAGTTTCTGTATGGCAAGAATGCGACACGCAACCATTCCTTCGTTAGTTTGAAGCAGGCGCTCTTCGGAGGCAATCGCATTTCGCGATAACGACACCAACCCAAACAGCAGCCGCTTACTGCAGTTCACATCAAGCGACAGGCGAAGGGCTTTGCATGCCTCCAAAGCGCCGCTTTTTTTATTTCAGTAAAGCATTCCTATTTTGATAGCTTTTCTTACGCGCGTCGACGGAATGGCAAAGGTAACACCAAACCTACAGCGCGGGAAAGCGCGAAAAAGCACCCATTCATAACGTCGTTACCCTATTTGCCCTAAGAGGCACAATAGCGGCGCAAATCGGTATATAATGGAGAGACTTTGAAGAATGATGCTGGATCAAAGACGAGAGAGGCCAGCATTGCCCTTCTACCTATCCCTAAGACAGGAGGACTGCCATGCTCACAGCAAAAGAGAACCTGCGACAGACCATTATCGCAGACGGCAAACCCGATCGCTTCGTCAACAACTATGAGGGCATCTACCTGATGATGCACCCCCAGATGGTGAGGCCGGGATCGCTTCTGAATGAAGGCGATATGAATGTCGTTAATTCTTGGGGCGTTACCAACAGCTATCCCGTGGGCACCCCCGGCGCATTCCCCGTGCACACCCCCGACAAAATCGTCGTCAAGGACATCGAGGAGTGGGAGAAGTACGTTAAAGCACCATCGCTGGATTTCTCGGATGCCGAGTGGGAAGTGTTCCAGCAGCAGTACGAGGCAGTTCAGGGCTCCGGCAAAGCCTATGCCGCCGCATTTATTGCCCCCGGCCTTTTCGAGCAGTCCCACCACCTGTGCTCAATCGACGAGGCGCTGGTGAACTACATGACCGAGCCCGAGCTCATGAAAGAATTGCTTAAGTACCTCACCGAGTGGGAGATGAAGCTTGCTGAGCTCATCGTGGACAAACTGCATCCCGAGGCCATCTTCCATCATGACGACTGGGGCACCGAGCGCAACTCCTTCATGCGTCCCGAAATGTTCGAAGAGTTCTTCGTAGAGCCCTACAAACAGATTTACGGTTACTATCACGACCACGGCGTCGAGTTCGTGTTCCATCACAACGACAGCTACTCGGCCAACCTGGTTCCGTACATGATCGAGATGGGTATCGACGTTTGGCAAGGCACCATGGAGTCCAACGACGTTCCCGCCCTGCTGGAGAAATACAAGGGCCAAATTGCCTTCATGGGCAACATCGACAACAAAGACATCGACTTCGAAGGCTGGACGCCCGCCGATGTTGAGCGCGTGGCGCGCGAGCATCTTGACGGCTACGACTTCCCCAGCTACATCCCCTGCATTTCGCAAGGCGGCCCCGGCTCCACGTTCAGCGGCACCTACGCCGAGTTGTGCAAGGCCATCGACAAGATCAACTGCGAGAAGTTTGGCTACACCCAGCAAGAGATTGAAGATGCACGCCTTGAGCTGCAGATTATCTTCGGGTAAAAGCCACCGAGCTGACTGAAATACCGGTCCAGTTTCACGAAGGGCACCAACTAATGTTGGTGCCCTTTTTAAATTGCGAAACAGTGTGGAAGCAATCCTCGTTGCCGCTGCGCTGCACGTCGCTTGCGCACGTCCGTATGCACAAGTACGGCTGTTTCTGCAGGCAAATGCGCATGTTGCCGGGCGCCCGCAAGCACGCTAACTGCTGAGCGTTCGCAAGCGCATCAGGTACTGGGCGTTCACGACTAACCGAAAAGCGACGAGACACGCGTCTATTGGTCGGCTGAAGTTTTTGGCATGCGAAGCAGGAAGACAAGGCCTACCACGAACAGCAAGCCCACGGCCAAAACGCCAAGGTTTCCATGTCCGGTAATCTGCGTGACGATGGCAACGATTGCCGTGCCCATCACGCTGGCATACTTTCCAAAAATGTCGAAGAAGCCGTAGTACTCGTTGGAACGGTTTTTAGGAATGAGTTTCCCGAAATAGCTGCGCGAACACGCCTGGATGCCGCCCTGGAACAAACCCACGCACACGGCCAAAATCCAGAACGTAACTGCATTGGTAAGGAAAAATGCAGCGTAAACAGTAATGAACGAGTACGCGATAACGCCCACGATAATCATCTTGCGCGTACCTATTTTGCCTGCCAAGCGCCCGTATACGATAGCGCTGGGAAATGCCACGAATTGCGTGACCAAAAGAGCCAACAACAGCTGGGTTGAATCGATGCCCACACTAGCGCCGTAACTGGTGGCCATAGAAATGATGGTATGCACGCCGTCGATGTAGAAGAAGTAGGCAATCATATAGAAAAGCAGCGCTTTGTCTGCGCCGATTGCTTTAAGCGTTCCAAGGAGGCCCTTGATAGAGTCCGCCACCGGATGCGCCGTTGGCTCTTTCCAATGGATTTGGCGAACGTTTCGCAACAGCGGCACCGTAAAGGCAACCCACCACGCAGCCGTGATCAAAAACGCAATCACCATTGCGGTATGAAATGCAATGCCCAGCGAATCGCGCAGCAGCACAACCGCCAGACACACGATAAACGGAATCACCGAGCCGATGTAGCCCCATGCGTAGCCGTTTGAGGACACCTGATCCATGCGCTCGTCATCGGTCACGTCCACCAAAAATGAATCGTAGAACACCATCGAAGCATCGAGGCACACGGTTACCACCACGTAAAGCGCCAGGAAGGTAAACCAATGAGACGGCACGCCCAAAAGCGCTGCCAACACGGCACCGGTTCCGAAGAAGCCTGCAAAGAACTTCTTCTTGTTGCCTTTATAATCGGCCAGCGATCCCAAAACGGGCATCAAGAGCGCAACCACCAACGTTGCTATGGTGGCAGCCCAGGCCCAAGCCACCATCGCGGGCGACCCTTCACCCGACAGCCCCGAATCGGCGGCAAGCGTGTTGAAATAGATGGGGATGAGCGCCGTTGACAGCAGCACCATCGCAGAATTCGCCACGTCGTAAAGAACCCAACTTCGTTCCAGCTTGGTCATCTTGAAGCGCGCCATATGCACTCCTCCCTCAGGAACTATGTTAATGTTGACGTGAAGAGCGATAGTCGGCAGCTGCCTGCACCAACCCAACGGCCCACTGCGGAGATGCGATTGCATTCACATGCAGATAACCCGCGACCGTACGCTTGTAGCATAAACCGTCGCGGCCATCGAACGTGCCCTTGCCACGCGTAAGCTTGTAACCAAAGGTGAAGTCGCTGGAGGCGTTTACCACGCGCGAATGATGGTGCTCGTGGCCCACTATGGTGGTGCCTTCATCCAGCCACGGGTGTTCGGGGCATACCGAGACAACCGAATAGCCGTGCGCTTGACGGCTGTTGGTGAGCTCGATATCAATGTCGAAAATGCCCACCATGTTGTACGTATTGTCGTCTACGATGATGGTGTTCCCCAAATACATCAGGCCACCGCATTCAGCCGCACACGCGATGCCATCATCAATAACGCGCTTCACACTTGCTTTGAACGACTCGTTTGCCTGCAGTTCACCGGCCAACACCTCGGGGAAGCCTCCCCCAATGTAGAGCCCATCGATATCTTCGGGCAGAGAATCATCGTTAATGGCGTCAACAAAAACCAGTTGAGCGCCAGCTTCTTCAAGTGCTTTGAGGTTTTCCGGGTAATAGAAGTTAAACGAGCGATCACGCACCACCGCTATGCGCACGGGCTTCCAGTTGGAGGTCTCTGAGGGACCCTTGGGATAAACGTACGGCTTGTACGTAATGTCGGGTGCGCTTTTGGCAATAGTGCGAATGGCTTCAAGATCGAGGCAGTCGCCAACTATTGCGGCAACCGTATCCAGGAAATCTTCCTCGGGAGACATCTCCGCACTGGTAACCAAACCCAGGTGACGGTCAGGAATGGTGAGGCGCTCATCGCGCGGGATCATACCAACTACGGGAATACCGCAAAAGTGTTCCACGGCCTCTTTGATGCGACGCTCATGGCGTGCGCCATTAGTATGATTGACGATAACGCCGGCGATATTCACCTCGGGATCGAAGTGCATGCATCCCATGACAATTGCGGCCACGGTGCGCGTCATTTTAACTGCATCCACAACTAAGATAACTGGCGTGGCAGTTGCCTTAGCAATGCTTGCAGACGAACTTGAACCTTGCAGATCGGAGCCGTCGTAGAAGCCCATAGCGGCTTCTAGAAGCGCCATATCGGCACCTTCTGACGCGCCGCACAGCACCGCGCGCATGGTGTCTTCATTCATGAACTGGTTGTCCAGATTGCGCGAGTGACGCCCGCTCGCTAAAAAATGCCAGCCGGAGTCGATGTAATCAGGACCCTTTTTGAAGGGTTGAACATCAACTCCGGCTGACTTGAGTGCTCTTAGTATTCCCATGGTGACCACGGTTTTGCCACTACGACCGCTTGGAGCCGCAATCATAATGCGCGGCAGGGTGCAGGTAACAAACTCGTTGGTCATAATAAGGGCGTAAGAACTATGAAGCCTGAGTTTGTAGGCTTAGACGCAACCGGTCGGCTTCATGAGGCCAGCGATTTTGCAAGCTCCCTTGCCAGGGCCGCTGGGGAAGAGCTCGTACATCTCGCCGTTGGACAGCTTGGTGTCGCGGAGCATCTTGCGAACCATGGGGGCGGTACCAAAGTCAGCGAAGTACTGACGGAGGTAGTTGATTACGTCCCAGTGAGCCTGCGTAAGCTCGACTTCCTCGGTCTGAGCCAGGTAGTTGGCAACTTCCTCATCCCAGTCGTTGGGATCTACCAGGAAGCCGTCTTCATCGAGAGCGATGGTGCGACCGCCTACAGTAATGTCTGCCATTTCCATCTCCTTTTCTACACGTCGTAGCCTTTAGTGCTTGTATCCAGCCACCCAAATTGTTGGCGGCGAATAGCCATGAATAGTGTACCAGAATTTCCGTTCGTCTGCGCATTGTAGCGATTAATGCATATTGTCAACGCTTACAATGCGCAGCTTTCGGTATCTGGTTATTCGCTCAGGCCGTAATCCTGAGCAATTTTCTCGCGCACGCCAACCACGATCTTGTAAAGCATCGTGAGAACAAGCGCGCCGATTGCCAGCGTACCAACCAAAATCGCGATCTCGGTGAACGTTGGGATGTAGTCGATAACCACACCGAACGAGTTGGGCGTGAAGCCCGTAAGCGTAAAGCAGATGCCCTTATCGATCCAGCAGGCAACAAACACGCAAATGAGTCCGGCTACGAACGTTTTGCGATTATGACGCCATTTGGGAACGATAAGCAGCGCTACGCCCACAAACGCGAGCACTACGCACACCCACATAATGGGGCTCAACTGGTTGACGCCCTGCAAACCGCCGAACAGATAGTTCATGGGAGCCATATGTCCGGGCATGTTGGGATAGTAGCTTGCAAAAATCTCGGTCAGGAAGAAGAAGATGTTAAGGCTCATGGCATAGGCCACAACTTTGCCCAGCGAGTTGAGCGCTTTATCGGTCACGTCGAAAGACGTGAACTTCTTCATGATCAGAGAGATGAGCATCAGCAAAGCAGGACCAGCAGCAAATGCGGAGGACAGGAAGCGGCACACAACGATAGCCGACTGCCAATACTCTTTACCAGGGTTGCCAATGTAGATGAACGCGGTAACCGTGTGGATGCTAACGGCCAAGGGGATGGCAATGATAGCAAGCACATGGGTGATATGGCTGGGCGGAAGTCCGCGACGCTCGCGGCTGATTGCCGTCCAACCGATGATGATGTTCACCAACAGGTAGGAAGAAAGAACCACCATGTCGAAGAACAGGATCGAGTGCGGTGACGGGTGCAACAGCACGTTCATGATACGAGTGGGGTAACCAAGGTCAACCACGACCGACAGCAGAGCAACCAAAACCGCAGCAACCGCCAAGAACTCGCCGAAGATCAGAATGGAACCGAACTCCTTGTAATCATGCAGATAGAAGGGAACGGCCACCATAACGCCCGACGCGGCGACGCCGACGAAGAACGTGAACTGAGCGATATACAATCCCCAGTTAACGTCACGGCTCATGCCGGTAACGCCCAAGCCGGTCATAAACTGATGAGCGTAAGCACCCACGCCAATGGCGATTACCACCAGAAGGAAGATGACCCAGCCCCAATAGAGCTTGCCTCCGTGAACAAGTTTCTCAATCATGCTTACTCACCTGCCTTCACAATGTAGTAGACGCTTGGCTCGGTACCCAAATGCACCTTGCGGCGAATGGAATATGCGCCCTTAAGCGCCTTGCGTACATCGGAATTCGGATCATTGAGGTCGCCGAACACCACAGCGCCCTTGGAGGCCTCAACGCACAACGGTTGTTTGCCCTTATCGAGCTGCTCATAGCAGAACATGCACTTCTCGACAACGCCCTTGCTGCGAGTAGGATAGTCTTTGTTGACCTTCTCGATATAAGGACGCGGATCGATGAAGTTAAGGCTACGTGCGCCATAGGCGCAAGCGGTCATGCAGAAGCGGCATGCGATGCAGCGATGGTAGTCCATCATAACGATGCCATCAGGACGCTGGAAGGTAGCCTCGGTCGGGCACGCACGGCAGCACGGAG
>JAZQAV010000163.1:0-15537 GCA_045545435.1 Eggerthellaceae bacterium
CGTACGCTGAGCCTTCATTTTCAGCGCCCCAATACCCCTCCGAGCCGCCCGCGCCAACGCCTCGCGCGGCCCGTAGAGTTCCGTCCCAGGCGCCCAAGGGTGGCCGCGGGCTTCATGTGGGTCCGCGACGTCGCGACCTCCCTTCGTCGCGCAGCGAAGATGCCGCACGGCAATCCTCAAATGCCCAACCGTTATTTAAACCAGACCTCACAGAACTTCTGAACAACCTGGACGAATCTTTCTCTGAAACGCTGTTCCGCATAATTGACGAGCGCGGCCTAAAGGACGCCGAAGTCTACAAACGTGCGAATATCAGTCGACAAGTATTCTCAAAAATCCGAACGGACCAATCGTACCGACCTAAAAAAGCTACGGTCATCGCCCTTGCGATTGCCCTTGAATTATCGCTGCCAGAGACGCTCCTTCTGTGCGAACGCGCAGGTTATGCACTCTCTCACAACAACAAGTTTGATGTCATCGTCGAGTATTTCATCCTTGAGAGACACTACGACATCTTCGATATCAACGCCGCCCTTTTCTCTTACGACCAGCCGCTTTTAGGGCAGTAATCCAACGCGCTTTGATTTGTCAATTCGCAATTGACCAACAAAAAGCCATCCTTCCCTATTCTTCAAGTCGTCAGGAACGCCGCGAAACACAAACACAATCCAGACAAAAGACGGCGTTATGGGCGGGTCCGCGCGCTTAGTGCGGACCCTTCGAAGGAGGGAATTATGGAAAGCGCGAAGCTCACCGAGTTGGTATTCATCACCGATGCAAGCGGCTCTATGGCCGGCCTGGAAAGCGATACTATCGGCGGTATCAACGCCGTGTTGGACCGCAATCGAAAACTTGATGGCGAAATGATAGTTTCAATCGTTTTGTTCAACACCGACACGTTCACGATTTGCGACCGTAAAAATCTGCGTGAAGTTACCGCCATCAGCGAAGACGACTACCGTGTTAGTGGATGCACGGCGCTACTCGATGCCGTCGGAGGCTCGATAGAACACATCGAGCGCGTTCAAGGCTACATGCCGCCCGACTACAAAGCCGATAAGGTGGTGTTTGTTATCACCACCGACGGACTTGAAAACTCAAGCAGGAAATACTCGTACCGCCAGGTGAAAGACGCTATCGAGCGCAAGCAAAAAGATGGTTGGGAGTTCTTATTCTTGGGAGCGAACATCGACGTTGCCGAAGAAGCCGGTCGTTTGGGCATCAAGCAGGACAACGCGGCGCCGTTCGTACCCGATGCCGAAGGCAACACGGTTATGTTCGATGCGGTGGCCGGCGCGGTTTCCCAAATGCGCTCCTGTGGATCTGCGGCGCCCGATTGGAGCGCAGCACCGCGTGCAGACGTCAAGAAACGCGGCGGCTTTTTCCGGAGGTAACCAACGCTTTTTCCGAAGGTAACCAACGCTTTTTCCGAAGGTAGCAAACGCTTTTTCCGAAGGCAACCAGCACTTTTTCCGGAGGCAGCCAACGTTCGGCAGGTGTACGCACGTTGGACGTATGAAGGCGCGCGGCATCGCAGCCCTGCCGTCGTTCGCGTGATGATGGTGCGTACATCCAACAGGATCCTGACGAGGGCGCCGTACCAGGACACGAAAAGACGGCCAACAGCATTTCCACCTTTGGCGTCCAACAGCAGTTAGACGCCCTTTAGCCAGGAGGTCGTCATGGCTTGGTTCGTTTTAGCCCTCTCAGGCATCATGGAGTCCGTATGGGCTACCGCCCTCTCTCAATCCAACGGATTTTCAAATCCTCTTCCAACAATCGTATTCATAATTGCGATGATCTTGAGCATGTTGGGCCTTGGTTATGCGTCAAAAACACTCCCGATGGGCGTTGCTTACGCAGTTTGGACGGGCATCGGCGTTGTTGGAACCGTAACGTACGGAGTTCTTACCGGAGCAGAGCCCATGTCGGCTTTGAAAGCCGTCCTTCTTGTTGGATTAATTGGCTGCATAGCCGGTCTTAAGTTGGTTTCGGATTAACGTTATCCCCGGCGAGATGCCACAATAGTCACCCCCGGCGAGATGCTACGATATAAGCAAGCGCCCTTATGAGGGCAAAAGCTTTCGAAGGCACCTCGATAGAGAAAGCGGGGAAGCCATGCGCAACGAATACGATGTCGTCGTTATAGGAGCCGGCGTTATCGGTGCCGCAACGGCACGCGAGCTGGCGCGCTTCGACGCAAGCGCGCTCGTGCTGGAAGCGGGCTTGGATCTGGCATGCGGCGCGACAAGGGCAAACTCGGGCATCGTGCATGCCGGCTACGATCCGCTGCCGGGCACTCTGAAAGCCGCGTACAATGTGGCCGGTTCGGCGCTCTTCGAGCAATGGCAACGCGACTTGGGCTTCGGTTTCTACCGCAACGGCGCCCTCGTGCTGGCGTTTGACGAATCCAATCGTGCAACGCTCGAGTCGCTGTTAGATCGCGCGCAGGCGAACGGTGCTGAGGGCGTCTCAATTATCGAAGCCGACGAGTTGCAGCGCATGGAACCAAACGTTTCGCCTGATGCAGTGGCCGCGCTCAGCGTGCCGTCGAGCGGCATCTGCGATCCGTACGGACTCACCTACGGCGCGGCCGAGAACGCCGCGGCCAACGGTGTTGACTTCGAATTTGGCTCCCGCGTCACCAACATCACGCGCGAAAACGGCCTCTTCACAGTGAGCGTCGAAAACGGGTACAGCGTTTCGGCACGCGCCGTCGTCAATTGCGCTGGCGTTTACGCAGATGACATCAACAATATGGTGAGCAGCCGCAAAATAGAAATAGCCCCCGTGAAGGGCGAGTACCTGCTGTTTCACAACGCGCTCGCGGGTACCTTCAGGCGCACCATGTTCCAAGCGCCCAGCGCAAACGGAAAGGGCGTCCTGGTGGCGCCGGTTATTTTTGGGAACATTTTTATCGGCCCCAACGCATCGCCCACGTCAGACAAAAACGACCTGACCACCACCGAAGAGGGCCACCGTGAAGTGCTTGAACGGGCACAACGCACCTGGCCAGCCGCTTCAACGGAGAAAGTGATTGCCACTTACGCTGGCTTGCGCGCGCACGACGCGAGCGAAGCGGGCGACTTCATTGTAGGAGAGGCGCCCGATGTAGCGGGTTTCTTCAACGCGGCGTGCATCGACTCGCCAGGGCTCGCGAGCGCACCGGCCATCGCGACCGACCTTGCGCGCTTGGTAGCCGACCATCTGGGCGCTAGCGAAAATCCCAACTTCAATCCGGTGCGCGTACCCGCCCCGCTGCTTGCGATGATGCCCGACGAGGCCAAGCAGCAGCTCATAGCCGAAAACCCCCTGTATGGTGTGACGGTGTGCCAATGCTGCCACGTGAGCGAAGGCGAGCTGATTGATGCGCTGCACCGCGCGCTTCCCATTAAGTCGCTTGACGCGCTGAAGTGGCGCACAGGCGCTACTATGGGCCCCTGCCACGGCGGCCGGTGCACCGCGCGCATAACGCAGATCATGCAGCGCGAACTGGGCGTGCAGGCGGAAGACATTCAGAAGCGGCTGCAAGGTTCGGAGCTTGTTGTTGGCGGCCAAGCGGCAGCGCACGGCGCCGGCAGCGGCCAAGCGGCAGAAGACGGCACCGGCAGCGGCCAAGCGGCAGCGGACAGCGCCGACTTGCCGGTTGGCTCCAGCAGCACTAATGCGACAGCAGCCAGCACCGACAACGACCGTACGACTACCGAAGCGCGCGTTTCCGCAGAACACGCGCAACGCTGTCTCGAACTCGCCAATGAGCTGAGGCAATCCCTGGACGCGCGCGGCATGCACGAAGTTGGCTCGGGAGCGTTGGGCATCGCGGGCACACGCCCAGCAGGAATGTATTCCGCCTTGCAGGCGCTCGAACTTTGCGGCACAACCGGTTTCCTCCCTGGAAAGAAGGCGATTGTTTGGGGTACCCATGACTTCGCGCTTCGCGCCGCGCTTGTCCTTTCCGACGCAGGCGTTGTCATCGAACACGTGCTGGAAACCAGCGGGGCGCCCGTAGGTGCGGCCGAACTTGTGGACGAGCTCGCAAGCCGCGGCATTCCCGTGCAGTGTCAAACCCGCGTGGTGGAGGCGGCCGGGGCCAACCGGCTTGCGGCGGTAACCGTGGCGCACGACGATGAGCGCGAGGTTCTTCCCTGCGATCTACTTATCGCGTCTCCCTATGTCGTGTTTGAGTAAGTGTTGCGCACGCTGCGGGGCAATATCTGGCTCAAAACGGTTCACATCTTGAATATTCCGTGACGGCGTACGGTCTATCGGTTGACACAAAGTGCGAGTTGAGTAGAATATCATCTGCTGTTTAACACGTGCGCCCTTACCTCAGCTGGATAGAGGGACTGACTACGAATCAGTACGTCGGGGGTTCGAATCCCTCAGGGCGCACCATTTAAACAGCCCTTTTTGTTTATGCAGCATTATTGGCGGCAAAAAGGTACACTAACGGCAGGAACAAACGTTATAGAGTTCCAACCGAATTTCATTGGAGCCTGGACGGTTCTTCGTTGGAGCTTTAACGAATCGCCTGCAAATTCGAAGGAAAGGGTTGTACTTGAAGGTTCGAGAACCGAAACCTCACAGTATGTAAACCCTCGACAGCCCCGCGCGGCAGTCGAGGGTAAATGACTGACGCAGAGGGGGCACCGTGCTCTATCTATCCCAAATGATGGGCAAGCCCGTTGTGGATTCAACGGGTGAAAAAATCGGCACCATTTCTGACCTCGCCATTTCTACGGGCGAAGTGTTTCCGCGCATTACCAGCTTGGCCTTCCAAGGGCCGGGCAAAGTGCCGTTCATGATTTCGTGGCGCAAGTACGTCAACGAGTTTTCCGAAGACGGCATTTCGCTGAAAATGCCCGCGGTTGATATTCGCTTTAGCTACCTGCAGCCTGACGAGGTGCTGCTGGCACGCGACCTGCTTGATCGACAAATTGTCGACACGCAGGGGCTTAAAGTCGTGCGCGTAAACGACCTCAAACTTTCGCAATCTGGCACACAACTGCGTCTTCTTGGCGCTGAAGTGGGCATTCGCGGCATCCTGCGCGGATGGGCTCCGTGGATCGAACGCGCCGGCGTAGCAGTTTCCAAAGTTTTCGGTCGCACGCTTGAAGAGCACATTATCGCCTGGAACTACATGGACCTGCTGGACCGCGACCTGTCCGACGTGCAGCTTTCCGTCACACACAAACGTCTTGATGAGCTGCATCCCGCCGACGTGGCCGACATTTTGGAGCAGCTTGATCCCCAACAGCGCGCAAACGTGTTCAAGCATTTGGACGACACGCAAGCTGGCGAAGCCGTCGCCGAGATGGAAGACGAGCTGCAGGCCGACTTCATTGAAGACCTTGACGAAAAACGCGCGGCAGGCGTGTTGGGAAACATGGACCCCGACGACGCCGCCGAGATTGTTCGCGACCTCCCCTATGAGAAAGCGGAGACGCTTTTACGTTTGATGGGTGTTGAAGACGCGATTGAGATTCGTGCACTTTTGGGCTACCGCGATGGCACCGCAGGCGGCATGATGACCACGCAGTTCGTGACGGTGCACTCCTCTTCCACCGTTCGCGAGGCAATCGAGGTTTTGCGCGCACTACCCGAAGACGCTCCCTCGGTCCACTACCTCTACATCCTTGACGACGACGATCGTCTGGTGGGCGTTTCTTCAATTCGTACGCTGGTACTTAACGAAGACGATGCCATCATGGGCGACATCATGTACGACGAGGTCATCTCGGTACCGCCCGAGGAGTCCGAAGAAGACGTTATCGAAGACATCTTCAAATACGAGCTCACCGCTATGCCCGTTGCCGACGAGCGCGGTGTGCTGCTTGGCATCATCACCGTAGACGACGCCTGGGACGCCTTGGAAGATGACCATGTCATAGAGAAAAACCGTTTCACGCCTATGAAAATCGCGGGCATCGCGCTTGGTGGCATAACCGCTTTAGCGCTGTACACGTGGGCTATCGTGCGATTCTTGGGGTAAATTATGGCAGCCCCACAAAACACCAACCGTTCTACAACAAAGTTTCGTCTGAAGTTGAACAGACTTGAGGCAGAACGGTCGGGTAAATCACAACCAAATGCAACGGTCGCCAAAGAAGTGCTGCGTCGCGCCGAAATGGCTCGCAGGGCCGAAGCGGCAAAGCAGGCAACCTCGGTAAACAAACCAGCAGCTAGCGACAACGCGCAAGCGCCGATCGCCGCGCCGGGCACGTCCGCGAAAAACGGCCCTTCGTCAGGTGCGTCCGCGAAAAACGCGGCTTCATCAAGCGCGTTGGCAGCAAACACCGCGAAAGCAGACGCCGCAGCAACAACCAGCGAAGTGGCCCTTACCGAAGAGGCGGCGCCCGTCGCGCCCAAAAAGCGCAGCAAATTGATGATTGCCCTGGCAGCGCTGGGGCCTGGCATTGTTACGGCCATGGCCGGCAACGACGCCGGCGGCATTTCCACGTACTCCACGGTTGGCGCCCAGTTTGGCTATGCCACGTTGTGGGTTATTCCCGTCATGTGCGTGCTGCTGATCGTTGTGGAAATGACTGCATCGCGCATGGGCGCCGTTTCGGGCAAAGGATTCGCCGCGCTCATCCGTGAGCGCTTCGGTATTCGTCTTACCACGCTGGCAATGACCGCCCTGCTCATCGGCAATGTTGCAACTACTTTCTCCGAATTTGCGGGCATTGCCTCGGGCATGGAGATGTTCGGCGTTTCGAAGTATATTTCGGTCCCTGTTGCCGCACTTGCGGTGTGGCTGCTGGTAGTTGGCGGAAACTACAAGCGCGTGGAAAAGGTTTTCCTCGTGCTTTCGCTGGTTTTCGTTACCTACATTGTTGCGGCATTTTTAGCAGGTCCCAACTGGGGTGATACCGCTAAAGCAACCGTCACCATTCAGTTCGTGCAACAGCAAAGCTTCTTCTCGCTGGTTATCGCTATGATCGGTACCACCATTGCGCCCTGGATGATGTTCTTTGAGCAGAGCAACGTCGTAGAAAAGGGCTTGGCGCCCAAAGATTTCTTTGCACAGAAAGTCGACGTGGTTTCGGGCACCGTTGCCGCTTGCTTGGTAGCTTGGTTCATCATTGTCACCACCGGCACCGTTTTGTATCCGCAAGGTATTGTGATCGACTCCGCGGCCGATGCCGCGCGCGCTCTGGCTCCTTTCGCAGGAGAATACGCCGAGGCGCTGTTCGCTGTGGGCCTCACCGCTGCCTCGTTCTTGGCCGCATGCGTTTTGCCGCTTACGACGTCATTCGTTATCTGCGAAGCGTTTGGATGGGAAGCGGGCGTCTCGTTCACCTGGCACGAAGCGCCAATTTTCAAGAGTATTCTCACGTTTGTCATCGCTTTTTCGGCGATAGTGGTACTTATTCCCAACATCAATTTGATGGGAGTTATGCTAACCGCTCAGTTCATGAACGGCCTTGTGCTTCCCGTTCTGTTGGTTTTCATGGCCATTATTTCGTCAGATAAGCGAATAATGGGCGAATATCGGTCGGGACGCGTGACGCGTGTCCTTATCTGGCTGACGGTGGGAATTGTGACCTGTTTGACCATCGCATTGCTGCTTATGCAAGTGTTGGGAATTGGATAGTCTTGCACGGATCGAGGGACAAAACGGGCTTATAGGGCAAAGTGCGTCCTTCAACTCTTTCGCGTAAGAAAGCGCCGCTGAGTTAAACCCAGCGGCGCTTATTTTCAAAAATGCGTGTTAGGCGCCCTGAAGCGTACCTACTATTCTCGCCTATCGACGAACATCATCACGTAAGCGACAGCCAGCCTAGGACTGTCCGTAGCGTTTCTGCAGGCGCTGGCTTTCTTTCTCAAGCGCAGCGGCCACGATATGATGCGAACCGTTCTCGGTTATGCAACTGTCAATAATGTCTTTAATGGTGATGCTGGAGCAATATGACTGGAAGCTCTCAAGAATCACTTTATGCGCAAACCGCATCGAGGTAACCGCCTCGCGATTGGACTTGTGCTTTACCAGCGGATGGCGCGTCTCACGCTCGGGCATATCGAACGCGTTAATAATATGCGCCAAGGTAATTTTTTCAGGCTTTTTAGCGAGCTCATAACCGCCGTTTTTGCCAGGACGCGTAATGATGACTCCTGCGTCGCGCAAGCGCAAAGCGAGCTGAATAAGGTAGTCGCGCGGAATGGACATGTCTTCAGAAATTTCCTTAGAAGAGCAAACCCTGTCCTTGATGGCGAGGTAAACAACAGCACGAATACCGTAATCAGTAGAAGCTTTGAGTTTCATAATTGAGTCCTGTCCGTCTTCGGCCGTTCTAGCAATAAGGAGCGACGCAAGTTGGCCGGGCTGGTTATGTGATCATGATTGCTGTGTATTACTACTAAAGCAGTTCTAGTTTATAACATTGATATTATTTACTGGTTACAAGTTTTCGAAATATCACATCGTTTTTAATTTCGACATAATAATTCCGTTATTCCATATCAAGGTGTTACAAGGAAGCTTAACGCATGCGTACCAAGTAATCTTATCGTTGCACTGAGCTAATATTTTTCAAATTGACTCGACATCCTTTTGACTATCATCGGCGCCTATCCCGATAATCCGTGATGCTTGCAAACCCTGACAAAACTCCATCAAGAATCGAAGCTTCTGCGAATCATGGTGGGCTTTTCGGGTAATTACCGTTTGATTCCCACATATTGTGCGACCATATATCGCAGAATTTAATTCGATGGCACCGCTCGTGCTTTAAAGCAACGCATAAAAGTCGGCGATATTTGGTCCTGGATTCCTTTTAGCTGGGACATCCAACAAACTACGATGGAGCGCAGTATGGAGACTACAAAACGTCAAATTCGTGTTGATGCAATTGAGAAACGCCGCGCGATTCCCTTTATCGAGCGTATGCACAAAAGCATGGAGATAAACGAACGTGTTGGGGCGCTCTTAAATTCCGTGCTCCCGGAAAACCGAAAAGATAATCCCCCTGTTGTAGCCCTGTACTCAGCCATGCGCGATGAAGTGGATCTGAGCGAGCTTGCACATGGCGTGCTTTCGCATCAATGTCGCGCCTGTTTCCCTGCGATTGTGGAGGCCGGCGATGAGCACGCAAGCGATTCCTGCGGCGAAATTCAAGACGCCCCGTATGCCAACGATGAGCTGACAAACAGGCAGAATTCCCTTCGTATGCAGTTCTTCGATGTCTCATGGGACCAATTGAGCAGCGATAACCCTTCGTTCCTTACCCATCAAATGGACATCTTCACGCGCGAGTCGCTTACTCAACAGGGTTTTTCGGTAGTCGATGAAAGCGAAATCGACGTCGTTATCGTCCCCGTTGTGGCATTTGACGACGCTTCGCGATGCCTGTGCACGTCTTCCGCTTACTACCCCGCCCTTTTGTCGACAATAGGCCAACAGGTAACCGTCATAGGCGTGGCATTCAGCGAACAGAAAGTGGACGAAATTCCAACAGAACTGTGCGACGTAACGCTGTCGAACATTGTCCACAATTAATCACGCAAAGCCGCTCTATCCAACTTTTCGCAAACGGGTCGTCACTACTATTTCAAAAACTCCATTGCCTTTCGCCAGTCGATTACCCATCGTATCTGCGGCCATTCGCCAATTGCTTGCACACGGCCTTTGTTACATTCTTGATAAAGCCTACCTCCCTAAGGGCACTTAGCGTAAAATAACCCCTATGTGTCACCAATGACGTGCGCAAACGCACACCTTATTCGTTTAGATCACGCACGAAGCCAAACGACGTGCGAGAACAGGACAAGTTATGCAACTTACCGAGATGCAGTTCGAGATGGTGAAAAAGCAGCTCTCCGACATCAAAGAGCGCTCGCATTTCTACGCTGAAATGTTCAAAGATTTCGATCCCGCAACCGTCAAAACGCAATCAGATTTTGAGAAAATCCCCTTCACCGAGAAGGCAGATCTTCGCAAAGCCTATCCGCTTGGACTTGCTGCTGTTCCCCAAGAGAAAATCGTCCGCATCCACTCAAGCTCGGGCACCACGGGAACCCCCGTTATTGTTCCCTACACCAAAAAGGATGTTGAGGACTGGGCCATCCAGTTCGCTCGTTGCTACGAATACGCCGGCGTTACACCCAACGACCGCGTGCAAATAACCCCAGGTTACGGCCTGTGGACCGCAGGCATTGGTTTCCAAGCGGGCTGCGAACGCCTTGGCGCGATGGCCATCCCCATGGGCCCCGGCAACACCGAAAAGCAGCTCCAGTTCATGATTGACATGGAGACCACCGTTCTCACCGCCACCGCGAGCTATGCGCTGCTGCTCTCTGAGGAAATCGAGAAGCGCGGGCTCAAAGACAAGATCAAGTTGAAGAAGCTCATCACGGGTTCAGAGCGCGCCGGCGAAAAGATTCGCCAGCGCATCATCGATTCGCTGGGCGTTGAGTACTACGACATTTACGGCCTTACCGAGGTGTACGGCCCGGGCATCGGCATCAACTGCCAGCACGGCCACGGCATGCACTGCTGGAGCGACTACGTATACGTCGAGATCATCAACCCCGAAACCGGCGAGGTTCTCCCCGACGGCGAGTGGGGCGAGATTGTTCTTACCACGCTTCAGAAGGAAGGCGCGCCGCTTATCCGCTTCCGCACACACGACCTTTCGCGCATTATCCCTGGTGAGTGCGCTTGCGGCCACAACGAGCACCCGCGTCTGGATACGCTCACGGGTCGTTCCGACGACATGATGAAGATCCACGGCGTGAACGTCTTCCCGGCCCAGATTGAGGAAATCCTTCAAGAGTTCCCCGAGCTTTCTAGTGAGTACCAAATTCGCATGTCGCACGTTGACCACCGCGACACCATGCGCATTTACGTTGAGGCTCCCGGCACTGTTGACTGGGCGCAAACCGCGGCGGCCGTCGCTGCGCGCGCGAAGAGCAAGATCGGCTTCACGCCGCTTATCAAGATCGTTGAGCTGGGCTTCTTGCCGCGCTCCGAGAAGAAGACCAAGCGCGTTATCGACGAGCGATTCGACTAAGAGCGAAGGGTGCGCAGCACGGCCGGGCGAGCACGCGCAAGCGAGCAGGCGTACGGCGCGCGCGAGCGCAAGCGCCGTGCGAAAACCGTCCGAGCGGCAAAAATGACGCGAAATGTAATGAACCGCTGAAGCATTTTCGAAAGCTTCAGCGGTTCTATTTTGTTTTCCCTGTTCAGAGGGACGGTGCTTTTTTGCAATATCGCAATGGACACGCGTCTTTGCCTAATTCGGCTCCGCGCGGGTTACACAGCGCGTCTTTTTTGCCATTTTCGGTCGCCAAAAATGGCAAACATGATTCGTACCGGCTGCGTTCGTCTTCGCAGCGGCTACGTTAGCCTGCGCGCAGCCGCTTCGCCGCACGCAGTTGTTTTGCCACACGCAGCTGCTTCGCCGCACGCAGCTGTTTCGCTGCACGCAGCTTTCGTTCCATCGCACGCAGACGCCGCTCCTACCCTCGCAGGCTCTGTTCCTGCGCGCGCAGGTTTCGAACCGTCGCGCGCAGGCTTTACGCACGCTCGGCACACTCGGAGACACTCGCTTGCTTAACCCTCCGCGCTCGCGATATCAATCGCACACAAATTCAAATCCACAAAGCGCGGCTTAACGCACGCCTCAATAGCGGCGCGCAAGTCGTTAAGGTCCAGCGGAATATGACCCGTGGCCAGCGCTTTTGCGAGCAGAACCGTATTGAGCGCTTTGCGATTGCCCACCTGCTCAAGCAGCGCGGCATCATCAACAACAACCAAGCGATTCGGCTCGTTCGCAAAATGGCAGCGCAGCCAGTCAATGACCGTTTCGCCGCGATACGGATCCTTGCTGAGCGCGGCCGTCACCGGCTGCACCGCCGTTGTTGCCGTCACCAGCACACCATCGGGCGACAGATACGGAAGCATGCGCGCGCCTTCGGCCGGCTCGAACGCGATGATGATGTCGGCGGTTCCCTTGGCAAGCAGCGGCGTGTGAACCATCTCGCCGTTGGAGCCCATGCGCACGTGCGAAACAACACTTCCGCCGCGCTGAGCCATGCCAATGGTCTCGGCCGTACGCACATGCCAGCCCTTGTCCTGCGCGGCCTGGGCCAGCACTTTTGCAGCAAGGACGGTACCCTGGCCACCAACTCCGGTGAGCATGATGTTAAGCATGGGCGCCTCCTTCCGCCGTAGGCGCTGTTGGCGCGGGCGCGGACGCGGGATCGGAGCCGGCCGCGGGTGCAGCGGGCGCGGCGTCGGGCGCAGCGTCGGGCGCGGACTCGGGCGCGGGCGCGGTGGTCTCGGCGCCAGCCGCGGGCGCGGTGGGCGCGGGCGCAGCGGACTCGATGGCCCCAAACGGACACATCTGCGTGCAAAGGCCGCAACCGTTGCAGCTGCTGACGTCGATAAACGCCTGACCACGTTCCCCGCTCTTCGGGCCAGAAGCCATGTTGTCGAACCCAATGCCCGGACAACCAATGGACGTAATGCACTTCTTGCAGCCCGTGCACACGTCGGGGTTTATAACCACGGGCGCGGCGGGCTTTATAAGCTGAATGCAGGGCGATTCGTAAATAACCGCTGATGGACCTGCGAAATCCAGCGCCTCGCGCGCAGCCTGTACAGCGGCCGCATGGTCAAGCGGATTCGCGCGAACCACCAGCTTGAACCCGTTCGCACGCAGCACCGCTTCAATGGAAAGCGGCTCGTTTTTGGGGCCCATAAGCGTATAGCCCGTGCCTGGATGCGGCTGCGCACCGGTCATCGCTGTGGTTGCGTTGTCCAGTACCACCACGGTAATGTCGTGGCCGTTGTAAGCAGCATTCGCAACACCGGTCATTCCGCTGGCGAAGAACGTGGAGTCGCCCACGAACGCAACGGCCTTCTTGCTGGGGTCAGCAACAGCGAAGCCCTGCGCCATGGTGATGCCCGCGCCCATGCACAGGCAGGTGTCCACCGCATCCAACGGCTTCGCGTTGCCCAGCGTGTAGCAACCGATGTCGCCGCAATAAACGGCAGGTTGCTTGCCCAAAGCCTGCTTCACCGCATAGAAACTGCCGCGATGCGGACAGCCCGGGCACAACACCGGCGGGCGAACGGGCAGGTCAAGCGCTCCGCATGCCTGCGAGCCGTCGGTTGCGGCGGGGGTTGCGGCTACGGCGGCTGCATCCGCGCCGGCCGCGGCGCTGGCAGCTGCACCTGCGGCGTTGGGAGCTGCATCCGCGCCGGTCGCGGCGTTGGCGTCATCCGCGTCACCAAGCAGCGTCGAGACGCCCAGGAATTTCGCGATGCGCGTCAGAATATCGTCCACATCGTTTTCGCCACGGTCGCGCACATCGCCCGAAAGCTTGCCGCGCACGTTGTACGCCGCATGCGTACGACCCGCAAAACGAACGAGCTCATCTTCCAACACATAATCGAGCTCTTCGAAAACCAGCAGCTCATCGAGGCCTTCGGTAAAGCGCGCTGCCAAATCTGCTGGGAACGGATAGGGTGTTCCCACCTGCATAAAGCGATAAGGCGGAAGCGCGATGTTCGCAGCCGCGGCCTTCTGCTCGAGCATGTCGAGCGCTTCGCGCGCATATGCTGCGGAAACACCACCTGACACAATGCCAACACGGGCGTTTTCCCACGTTGTTGGAAGCATGTTGGACTTCTGTGAGACCGGTGTTAGGCCGTTGGTCAATTGCGGGTTGAATTCTGCAAGTTCGCCGTTGGCTTTTTCGCCTTCAATAGCGAATCCTTGTGCAATTTTCGGAAGACGTGCGTTGATTTCGCCATGCGCTTCAAACGCACGGCGCGGGAAGATGACCCACTTGCTCACGTCGCGCTGGAATCCGCCATCGGGAAGCGGACGTGCGTAAGTTTCCTCCTCGATCTCGAAAAACGCCGACGCATGGTCCACGCGCGTGGTGGGACGCACAATAACGGGTGTCTGGTAGCGTTCCGACAAATCGAACGCGGCCTTCATCATGTTGAAGGCCTGCTCGGGCGTGGCGGGGTCGAGCACTGGGACCTTGGCAAACGCCGCGAACCTGCGCGTATCCTGCTCGGTTTGCGACGAGATGGGGCCTGGGTCGTCCGCCACCAGCAGCACCAAGCCGCCGCGAATGCCCACGTAGTTGAGGCACATGAGCGGATCGGAGGCCACATTGAGGCCCATCTGCTTGCAAGTGAACAGGCAGCGCGCACCCGCGTAAGCCGCTCCCCCGAGCATTTCGAGCGCCGCTTTTTCGTTGGTGGACCACTCAACGTACACGTCGTGAGCCTTGCCGGCAGCATGGAGCTTTGCGACAGTTTCAACTATTTCCGAAGAGGGCGTGCCCGGATAACCGGCCACGACGTTTACCCCCGCCTCAAGCGCAGCGTGTGCAAGGGCCTCGTTTCCCATAAGCAACTGCTTCGCCATAATCACCTCGTCTTTTCGTGTTTGGTATGCGCAAATCGCTTTGCGCGCGGTTGTGCGCTGGTCGCGTGCGAGTTGCGCACGTGCGGTTCGCACGCGGGCTGCAGCCTGCGCAGTTCGCGGCTTGCGGGTTGTGGCCTGCGCGTTCGTTGCGCAGGCTGCTTCGCTCGCGGGGCCTGCGCGTTCGACGTGCTCGCGCGGCTCGCGTTCGGATTGCGCGGCTGCCTCCCCTGCACGTTCGCCGTGCTCGCAGGCCGCGAGCGTCAACGGCTTACGCCTGAGCCATTGCCTCTTTGAAGTCAACGATCTTCTGACGCATGGCCTCGTCGCCGGTGCCAAGCATCTGAACAGCCAAAATAGCGGCATTCTTGGCACCGTTGATAGCCACCGTCGCCACCGGAACGCCCGACGGCATCTGAACCATGGACAGCAGCGAGTCAAGACCGCCCAGGTCGGACGTTTTCATCGGCACGCAAATCACCGGGTTGGGCGTGTACGCAGCCACAACTCCGCCCAGATGAGCGGCTTTACCTGCTGCAGCGATGATCACTTTGATGCCACGCTCGTGCGCAGTGGACGCCCACTCGTGAACCTCGAGCGGCTTGCGATGGGCACTGGCTATTTTCACTTCGTAGGGCACGCCGAACTCGTCCAGCTGTGCCATGCAAGCCTCCATGGTGGGCATGTCGGACTGTGAGCCCATGATAATCCCAACGACAGGGGTTTCTTGTTCTGCCATTTTTCTTCCTTTGCTTCATAACGTGCAGGGCGAACTCCAAACGCGTTCGGATGCGTGAGCCTAGGCCGATGCCGCAATCGCGGACACAGCCACAGACGCGACCGCAGCCGCAATTGCGCTAGCCATGCGCCTCGGCCGTTGCCGCAATCGCAGACGCAGCCGTAGCCGCAATCGCGGACACAGCCGTAGCCGCAATCGCAGACACAACCGTTCGCGTGAGCCCTGCTAAAAACAACACTCAATTATAGCCCAGCGATATGCGAAAACTGTCGCGCTTCCCCATGCTTCCCGTCCACGGCTTTAGGCACGAAGTTCCATTGTTGCCACGCGCACGCACGTGGCACGGAACTACGCTGTTGCTACGAGCCTTCGCAAGTTGCGCGGAAGCCGGTTGTCAGAAATCGCCTTCAT
>JAZQAV010000164.1:0-3559 GCA_045545435.1 Eggerthellaceae bacterium
ATAGCGGGATATAAGCCGTATATGGTTCATGGTCAATGCTGTTCCAAGGGTTGCCACAGCATTGGTTACGCCATGCTCATGAAGCGATATCACGTCGGTGTAACCCTCGGTGATAATAGCCACACCCGTTGCGGTCATTGAGTTTTTGGCTTTATCGAGCCCGTATAAAACACGCGACTTATGGAACAGGGGCGTTTCTTGCGAGTTAAGGTACTTTGGTTCACCCTTTCCTACTACCCTGCCGCCAAACGCGATAACCGCTCCTTGGGCGTCCGCAATAGGAAACATGATGCGATTGTAGAAGCGGTCGCGTATCTTGCCGTCTTTTGAACGGGTTGCCACGTTCGCCTCAATCATGTCGTCGGTAGAAAAACCTAACGATCGCAAGTGGTTCATGAGTTGTTGACGGCCAGGCGCAAAGCCCAAATTCCAGGTGGTAGGCACTTTTCCGCCAAGGTTTCTTCCGGCAAGGTAGGAGCGCGCCGCGCTGGCTTCGGGAGAAGGATTGCGCATCAGCTGCGTATGATAGAACTCGGCTGTCTTTTTGCAGATGTCAAGAAGACGAGCCTTTTTGGTGTCGCCCAACTGGTTTCGCGTGCCGGTGTTGGTCAGTTGTATATGGGCACGATCGGCAAGGGTGCGCACCGCATCGGGAAACGACACGCCGTCGTGCTTCATAACAAAAGAAAAGACATCGCCGCCTTCGCCGCACCCAAAGCAATGCCACAGCTGAGTCGACGGGTCAATCTTGCATGAAGGTGATTTTTCCTGGTGGAAGGGACAGCAGCACCAAAAATCGCGCCCTCGTTGCTTAACTGGGACGTATTCGGCGAACAAGGCTACCACATCACTTGCCTCACGTACGCGATTAATATCCTCGTCACTGATGCCGCCAGCCATGTTCCACCTCCTTGCAAGCAAACAAGCGTATAAACGGATATCAGTATAACGCAATGCCATACGTGGTTTTAGAGAGCTTCACTTGCGTTTCGCGCGTTTTACACCTATTGCAGCGAAGAAAAGATGCACACATTGATTGCTGGTACAATAGACCGGTAAAAGCAGGAGGTATATATGCAGAATCGCTCTATTCCCTATCTTTCACTTGATCCGGAAATAGAAAAGAACATTCGCGACCGGCGAGCAGGCGAAGTGCGTTCACGCTATGCATTTCCTGACATCGAAGTAATAAGACGCGAGGATAAAGAACACGACCGGGCAACGCTTATGCGTCCGCCCTATCAGCGTGATATCGAAAAGATTATCAACGTGCCTGCTTACAATAGGTACACCGATAAAACGCAGGTGTTTTCGTTCGTTGAGCACGATGACATTTGCCGTCGTGGCCTTCATGTGCAACTGGTAAACAGCGTTGCGCGTTCAATAGGCAAGATGCTGGGCCTCAATCTTGACCTTATAGAGGCCATAGCCCTGGGCCACGATTTGGGTCATACGCCTTTCGGACATGCGGGCGAGCGCTTCTTGAGCGCGTGCTACCACAAGCGCACGGGCAGATTCTTCAACCACAACATTCAATCGGTGCGCGTGTTGGATCGGTTGTATCCCCGAAACGTATCCCTTCAAACGCTTGATGGTGTGATGTGCCACAACGGTGAATTCGCCTACCAGACGCTCAACGTTGGAACCCTTTCGGGATTCGATGAGCTTGATGCGACGGTCGAAGCGTGCATAGCCGATGAGCGCACTATTGCAAGTCTGCGGCCCTCAACGCTGGAAGGGTGCGTCGTGCGCGTAAGCGATATGATCGCGTATTTGGGCAAAGATCGCGAAGATGCGGTACGCATGGGCGTGCTTCCCTCGCTTGATGTGTTCGAAAGCTCTTATATTGGCGTTTCGAACGCCCAGATTATCAATAACATGGTTGTTGACATCGTAAACAACAGTTTTGGCCGCGATCGTATCGCGATGAGCGAACAGGCCTTCCAAGATCTTGTATTGGCGAAAAAGCAAAACTACGAGCTCATTTACCTTAAAGAAGGCATGGTGTCGGAAGACCAAAATACCGTTGCCGAGATGTTCGAGGAAGTATATGCGCGTCTGCTCGATGATTTGCAAAAAGGCGACGAATTTTCACCGGTGTATGCTCATCATGCTCTTGCCCTGGCAAGCAATTCTCGCTCAATCGACCCATTTGCCTATGTTGAAAGCGATCCGAACCAAGTGGTGGTTGATTACATTGCTTCGATGACCGACACGTATTTCATGGCGCTGTATAAGTACCTGTTCCCGAATTCGGGCAAAAACGTTTACACGTGGACGTATTTCTAACGTTTGTTTTTCGCATGCGTCAGGCGTCGATTGGGGCGACGTTTTTTGGGTATAAGGGAAAACAATCAACAGAAGAGTGCTGATAACGTGGTGTAGTTGCTCAAGCAGCGGCGACACCAAAAGAAAAGGCCCGCAAGAGCGGGCCTTTTCGTTGATGCGCATGAAGGCTTAGAGCATCGATTGAATCATGATGAACAGCGGGCTGAAGGTCAGCGAAATGATGGTCATCAGGTTGATGAGGATGTTCATGGACGGACCCGACGTATCTTTGAAGGGGTCGCCAACGGTGTCGCCTACAACGGCAGCTTTGTGGGCCTCAGAGCCCTTGCCGCCGTGATTGCCACCCTCGATGTATTTCTTAGCGTTGTCCCAAGCGCCACCGGAGTTGGACATGAAGATGGCCAACAGCATGCCGGTGGAAACCGCGCCGGCGAGGAAGCCGCCCAGCATAGCCGGGTCGAAGCAGCCGATAGCGATAGGAATAACAACGGCCAGAAGACCAGGGAGAAGCATCTTCTTCAGAGCGGACTGAGTAGAAATGGCAACGCACTTGTCGTACTCAGGCTCGTTCTGGTACTCCATAATGCCGGGGATCTCGCGGAACTGGCGACGAACCTCTTCAACCATGGCATGTGCAGCCTGAGAAACGGCGCCCATGGTAAGAGCGGCGAACATGAAGGGAATCATGGCGCCGATGAAGATACCGGCAACGATCATGGGGTTGGTGAGCGTCAGGCTGAAGGAAGGATCAGCGTGATGCATGGTAGCCTGGAAGGAGACGAACAGCGAAATAGCTGCGAGGCCTGCGGAAGAAATAGCGAAGCCCTTGGCGATGGCTGCAGTGGTGTTGCCCACAGCGTCCAAAGAGTCGGTGCGGTCGCGGATCTCCTCGGGAAGGCCGCTCATCTCGGCAATGCCGCCAGCGTTGTCGGCAACGGGGCCGTACGCGTCGACGCCGATGGTGATGGCGGTGTTGGAAAGCATGCCCGTCGAGGCCAAGCCAACGCCGAGCAGGCCGGCCATGATGGACTGGCCGTCAGGCGTGGGGAACGCCATGTTGCCGAACGTGTAAGCGCCGATGATGGCGAAGGACACGAGCAGGATCGGGATGATGGTGGACAGCATGCCCGTGGACAGGCCCTCGATGATGTTGGTCGCGGCACCGGTTTCGGAGGCCTCCGCGATCTTGTGAACCGGGTTGTACTGGTCGGAGCAGAAGTACTCGGTCGGCTTGCCGATGAGCAGGCCTGCGACCAAGCCGCAGATGACG
>JAZQAV010000165.1:0-2146 GCA_045545435.1 Eggerthellaceae bacterium
TCGAGCATTTTGTCGTACAGGCGTGCACGCAAAACGGCCATTGCGGCAATCTTGTTCTGCAGCTGCGATTTTTGGTCTTGCGATTGAACCACCAAACCGGTGGGCAAATGCGTGATGCGTACTGCCGAGTCGGTGGTGTTAACGCACTGGCCGCCGGGGCCGCCTGCGCGGTATACGTCGATACGAAGGTCGTTGGGGTTGATTTCAACCTCAACCTCGTCGGCCTCGGGCAACACGGCAACAGTTGCGGTAGAGGTGTGAATGCGCCCCTGGCTTTCGGTTTTGGGCACGCGCTGCACGCGATGTACGCCGCTTTCGAATTTCATCACGGAGTACACGTGGTCGCCTTTAACCTTGAACTGGATTTCCTTGTATCCGCCCGCTTCGGAGATAGACACATCAAGGGTTTCAATTTTCCAGCGGTTCGCTTGAGCGAAGCGCTCGTACATCTTGTACAAATCACCTGCGAAAATAGCAGCCTCGTCACCACCGGCGCCTGCGCGAATTTCAACGATGATGTCCTTCTCATCGGCAGGATCAACCGGGATGAGCATGAATTTGATATCGTCTTCGATAGCCGGAAGCTTTGCCTCAATGGAAGCAATTTCCTCTTGGGCAAACTCCTTCATGTCGGGATCGCCCAACATTTCCTTAGCAGCCTCAAGATCGTCTTCGGCAGTGATGTACTCACGCGCCTTGGCCACCAAAGGACCCTGGTTTGCGTACTCTTTAGCCAGACGGTTGTACTCCTTTTGGTTGCTTACCACATCGGGGTCGCCCATCTTTGCCTGAAGCTCTTCATAAGCTTCTATTATCTTTTGAAGCCTATCGCGCATATTGGCGTCGTGCATAATTCTAACTATCCTTCGTATTTGTAGCTGTTGAACCCGCCTTGCCGACACAGCTGGCAAGGCGGGCAGTTATTGCTGTTAAATCGCCCGCAGGCACACTTTTGCAAGGCCTACCTATTGTTGGCCGCAAGCAGGCCGATGTCAATCGACAAACAGTGGAAGCTATTAAATCGCGATGAATTCTGCGGCGTTTTCTGCTGCCTGAGCACCATCGGCAACGGCCGTTACCACTTGGCGCAGCGCCTTCGTGCGCACATCGCCGGCAGCAAACACACCGGCAACCGAAGTTTTACCCTGCTCATCGGCAACAATGTAGCCAGCTTCGTTAAGTTCAAGCGCACCGTTCAAGAACTCGGTGTTGGGCACCGTGCCCACGGCAACAAAGACGCCGTTGGCCTCAAGGTCGCGCACCGTTCCGTCTTGGGTGTTCTTGACGCGCAAGCCGCATACCGCGCCATCTTTGGAAAGGATTTCTTCGGGGACTGAGTTCCAAACGAACTCAACGTTTTCGAGCGCGGCGATTTTATCGTGGTACACCTGCGTAGCGCGCAGCGTGTCGCGACGGTGCACCAAATATACCTTTTCGCAGATGCGAGAAAGGTACATAGCATCGCCCACGGCCGTGTTGCCGCCGCCAACCACAATGGTGGTACGACCACGGAAAAAGTTTCCGTCGCAGGTTGCGCAGTAGGAAATGCCCTTGCCGGTAAGCGTTCGCTCACCCTCGAGGCCAAGGGAGCGCGGATGGGCACCCGTCGCCACGATAACGGCCTTTGCCTCGTACTCGCCAAGCGGCGTGACAACCTTTTTCATATCGCCTGAGAAATCAACGGAGGTTACGTCCTCGGCGATAATCTTGGCGCCGAAGTTGAGCGCCTGCTGCTGCATGTCAAACGCAAGCTGCCATCCTTCAGCGCCCGTGGGAAAGCCCGGATAGTTTTCAACCATGGTTGTTTGAGCAAGCTGCCCGCCAGGGGAAATACGCTCGAAAACGGCAACGGACAATCCCGCGCGCGCACCGTACAAGCCCGCGGTAAGGCCTGCCGGACCCGCGCCGATTACCAAAAGATCGTACGTGTTTGCTGCATCAGTCGAAGTCATAAAAGGCTCCTTTTCTTGAGTATGTAAGTTTTTTACCTTGCTCAGTATAGGCTAGCGCGCGAACAACTGAGGGGTTTGTCACGCAATCATTACTTCAAGCTCGGCAAGCGCACCTTAATCGCTTTGCATCCGACGCTCAGGAAGCTACATGAATATGAACATCACCAAGAACGCCGCAGAAGTCGGATCGTAGC
>JAZQAV010000166.1:0-1568 GCA_045545435.1 Eggerthellaceae bacterium
GATTGCACGTGTCGGCCACAAAACGCGCAACGCTTGACAGCTGCTTCAGGTTCTCGGGGCCCACCGTGGTAATGCCCATCTTAAGCTCAAGGTTTGCGATTACCGTCAGTAGGTCGGTGTTGCCCACGCGCTCACCGTAGCCGTTCACGGTGCCTTGAACCTGCGCAACGCCGGCCCGCACCGCTTCAAGCGAGTTGTCCACCGCACACCCACTATCGTTATGACAATGGATGCCGAAGCGCTGGTTGGGGAACAGCTCAATCAAAGCCGAAGTGATTTCGTACACTTCCGACGGCAGTGCTCCTCCGTTGGTTTCGCACAAATCGATAGAATCGGCTCCCGCCTCGCTTGCCGCGCGCACGCATGCAATCGCATAGGCGGAATTCGATTTGTAGCCGTCAAAGAAATGCTCTGCGTCGAAAACAACTTCTCGACCGTGGCTTTTAAGGAACGCTACGGAATCGGCTATCATCCGCAGGTTTTCGTCAAGCGTTGTTTGCAGCGCATTCAGAACATGCTCGTCCCAAGTTTTTCCCACAATGGTAACTACCGGTGCGCCCGAAGCCAGCAGGTCGGCAAGCCCGGTATCTTCTTGAGCGGGAACCCCTTTATGGCACGTTGAGCCAAACGCGGCAACGCGCGCATGTTTCAACGGATGCGCACGCAAGCGCTCGAACAGGGCAATATCCTTCGGATTCGAAGCCGGAAAGCCGCATTCGATGATATCGATGCCAAATCGGTCGAGCCGTTGCGCAATGCGCAGCTTGTCCTCAAGCGAAAGAGCAATACCCTCGCTTTGCTCACCGTCGCGCAACGTGGAATCGTATGTCACTATCGTGCGCATGCTTGCGCCTTTCGCCTCATAACCGCCTGCGGAAACGCAGATTTAAGCAGCATACTACACACGAGCGAAGCCTGCACGAACTTATTCGTAGAACAACATGCGGTTGTACGAAGGAACCGGCCAGAATTTGGCGCCCACAATAAGCTCCATCTGGTCAACGGATTCGCGGAGCGCCTCCATGAGCGGCACCACGTTGTGGGCATACTCGTTGGCGCGCTCTTGTTGATCGTCGATGGCCAGTGCACCTTCGTGCGCTGCGTCAAGCGCACGCAAATTGCGATTGATGGCTGCCACGCCCGCAAGCAGGCGCTCCAACAGGTTTTCTTGATCGTTTACGTCCAACATGGGGTTCACGTTGCGCACAGCCGTTATCCCGCGTGCCACCTTGGTTGCGAAGGCGTTGATGGCGGGCAGGTAGTCGCGCGTGACCATGCGATCCATGATATTGATCTCGATGTTGATCATTTTGTTGTACGTCTCGAGCTTCACTTCGTAACGGCTGCGCATTTCGGTTTCGGACAAAATGCCAAACTCGTCGAACAGCTCGATGTTCTTGGGATCTATGCAGCAGGGCAGCGCATCTGCCGTCGTGCGATGGTTGGCCAACCCGCGGCGCTCGGCCTCAATTGGCCATTCGTCGGCATATCCGTTGCCATCGAAGATAATGCGCTCGTGATCGCGCAGCGCCTGCTTGATGTAGGCAATCGCACGCTTTTCAAATTCC
>JAZQAV010000167.1:0-2461 GCA_045545435.1 Eggerthellaceae bacterium
CGGGTCGCTTGACGAGGGCGCCCACGGCCGCGCGGCGGCCGCAGCTGGGGCGTCCCAGGCGGGCTGCTCGCGCTATGCGGCCTCGGCCTCGGCTTGGTCGTCGGTGTCGCCGGCGCCTTCGGCGTCAGCGCTGTCGGCGGCCGCTTCGGAGTCGGCCTCAGCTGCTGCAGCTAATTCTGCACGCAGTGCTTCAACCTGGTCGGGCGTCAGCGGACCATACGACCACGTATCCTGTGGCTGTCCTGCGAAGTGCACCGCATCGTCGGCGTACGAAAGCGTGCCGGGGTTGCCACCTGCTTCAATCAGGTCAATCGCGCGCTTCATGCCAGCGTCGTTCACGTAGCAAAGCCACGGCTCCAAGTAGCCAAACGTTTCGCTTGCGGCCCACGGGTTGTTGTCGCCGTCGTAGGGGAGCGTGCCCGAATACACGGTAAGCGAGCCGGTCATATGACTTACCAGCTCAACAAGTTGGCCGGTGTCCATGTCGGTTTTCACGCAGGCAGCGGCAGCAGCAACAGCGCCGGGAATCTCGGTCACCGGCTTGTTGCGAATAGCGTCAATGATGCCCGACACCACCAAACGCGCGCCTTTCTGGCGGTTCATGTCCTGGTCGGTGCCGTAAATGGTGCGCAGGTTGGAAAGCGCCAGCGCTTCAACGCCGCTTAAACGCTGCAAGCCCGCGTCAATGCTCACGGCCTCGCCGGTAACGGTGGTGCGGGCATTAATGGCAATGGGCACATCCACCACAATGCCGCCCAGGTCGTCAATCATTTGCTCAAGCTGCGTGCCGTGAATCTCTGCATAGTGGGAAATCTTTACTCCTGTGATGTCCTGTACCGTGTTGATGATGCCAGCGGCGCCATTGGCTTCGTACATCATGTTCAGGCGGCAGAGCGTACCATCAGAAAACGTGCAGGGCGTGTCGCGCGGAACCGACACCATGGTGACCTGCGAATTTAAGGCATCAACGCGCAGCAGCAGTATGACGTCGGAGCGCGTGCCCAAACGGTCGGTGTACGAGCGGTTGTCGGTGACGGAATTGGCAGTGTATTCGCGCAGGTCGATGCCCATAACCAGCACGTAGAACGGCTCGGTTGCGGGCGTGTCGGTGAGCGTGCCCACAATGGTGTCGTGGTCGTCGCCCAAAGACATCGCGGCGTTCAGCGAATTGATGTACGCGAACGCAGCGCCGGCGCCAACTCCCAGCAGCACCACCAGCGCAATGAGCACGCCGGCCAGCACGCGCGGCCACTTCTTGCGATGCTTGCGCCGCTTACCGTGCTTGCCGCCTTTGTGCGAGTCGGGCGCTTTTACAATGGTGGGGTCCCAGCCGCCCTCGGAAGGGTCGCGCCGCGAATGGTGCGAAGACCGGGAGTGCTGAGACGACGATCCGCCTGCAGCCAGTTCGTTTGCGGGAGTTCCACTTGCGGGCATTCCGCTTGTGGGGAATCCATGTGCTGCCGACCCGTTTGCGGGTGATCCGCCTGCGGGCCAAGCACTCGCAGAAGATCCGCTTGCGGTGGGGTCGTTTGAGAAAATACCGTCGTTATTGCTATTCATGAAAACCTTTCGATGTTACGTTACGGGTGTGATGGCGGTTTAAGAAGAATGGTAATATTTGCACGGTTAAACAAGTGTTGCAATGAGTTAAAACAACAAAAAGCTGCGAACTAAGTCTATCAGTGCTGCACGTGGCGTGCGCAATGCGTTTGCAAACGGTAGGAAGCGCCAGCTGCACGCGGCGCTCGTACGACAAGCGGCGCCAGCTGCACGCGGCGCGCGTACGGCAAGCGGCGCAAGCGGGCCGGTGGCGCAACCGCGCAAGCGCGCAAGCGGCGCCAGCGGGCCGGCGGTGCAATCACGCAAGCAGGCCAGCATGCAAGCACACAGCACGCAGACAACAGCTGCAAACGGCGCTCACAAGCGAACGCGCAGCATCAACTAACAGGAGCATCAGGTGACCTTACTCGAACTCTTCGCTCTCATGCGCAAGCACTTAAGCGTGGTAATAGCGCTCCCGCTTATCTTTGCGCTGGTAACGGCGGTGTACAGTTTTGTTGCGCTGCCCAACACCTACACGGCAAGCACGTCCATGTACGTGCTCACCAAGTCCAGCAGCGGTTCAAACGACAGCATCTCCAACACCGACCTTACGGCCAGCCAGATGCTCACCAACGACGTGGCCACCCTCATAAAAAGTAGCCGCGTGCAAAAAGACGCTGCCAGCGCCGTGGGCTTAAGCTCACTTAATGGCTTCACCGTTAACGTGGACAGCACTACCACCACGCGCGTGATCACCGTGCGCGTAACGGGCACGTCGCCAGGCGATGTGGCTGTGGTTGCTAATCAGCTTGCGCGCACCGCCGACAACGTGGCGCAAGAGGTTATGGACATCCAAAGCATCAACGTTATCGACGAGGCGCGTCAGCCCGAAAGCCCGTCGGGTCCGCCACGGCTTATG
>JAZQAV010000168.1:0-35985 GCA_045545435.1 Eggerthellaceae bacterium
GGATCCAGCGGCATAAACGGCTCGCCAAAGCACGTAGAGAAGGTGGGAACGGGCTCGATAACGCCAATTTCGGTGCCGGCCAGCTTTGAGGTGAAGCCGGACAGGAAATAGTACTGGGCCTGAGCGGAATTGAGCTTGCTCACCGGGGGCATGACGCCAAAGGCATCGGCCGTCAGGAAGATGATGGCGCTGGGCGTGCCACCCAGGCCGTCAAGCTTGATGTTGGAGATATGCTCGATGGGATAACCAACGCGCGTGTTCACCGCGAGGCTATCGTCATCGAAATCGAATTCACGCGTTTCGGGGTCCATGACCACGTTTTCAACCAGTGCGCCAAATTTGATGGCGTTGTAAATATCGGGCTCGCGCTCGGCAGACAGATTGATGCACTTCGCATAGCAGCCACCTTCGAAATTGAAGATGCCCTCGTCGGACCAACCATGCTCGTCGTCGCCAATAAGCTGGCGAGCGGGATCGGCGGACAACGTGGTTTTACCCGTGCCAGACAATCCGAAGAAGATGGCGGAGCGGCCGTCGTCGCCGATGTTGGCCGAGCAATGCATGGGCAAAACACCCTCTTGCGGCAGCACGTAGTTCATGATGCTGAACGCGGTTTTCTTGATTTCGCCCGCATATTGAGAACCAGCAATAACCGCCAGGTGCTTGTCGTAATCGAGGATAATACCCGCTTCGCTGCGCGTATTGTCTCGCTCGGGAACGCATTTGAAGCCAGGGGCCACAACAAGCGTAAAGTCGGGCTCAAAATTTTCAAGCGCCTCTTCGGGCAAACGACGAAGCAGCTGCGTAATGAACAGGCTCTGGCTTGCATACTCGCAAATCACGCGGAAGTTCTTTGCGTACGCAGGATCGGCGCCGGCGCAACCGTCAAAGACAAAAAGCTCTTTGCCGTTTAAATACTCGCAAACGCGATCGTACAGGTTGTCGAAGGTTTGCTGGTCAGTGGGCATGTTTACGTCGCCCCATGCAACGGTGTCATGCGTGCCGGCGCTATCGACGATGAATTTGTCCTTAGCGGAGCGGCCGGTGTATTTACCGGTTTTTACCACTAAAGCCCCTGTTGAGCTAAGCAAACCCTCCCCTCGCTGCAACGCTTTTTCCACCAAAGCAGCGGGATGCAAGTTGCGATATACCGCAGCGGGTTGTTTGATGGGAAGGTTCTTGATAGCGGATGCGTCCATTTTGCCTAAGCACTCCTCATTCGACTTGGATAGCCTGTTGAGCAACCTGCTCGGCGTTGCGAAACTATTGGCAACATCGAGCGAAGCGCACGTCAGCATACGCGAAGCCAAGCTCGCATAGCACGTGAATACTATACCATTCAAGCAAGACCGCGTATGAGGAACATATGCACTTTCGTCGATATTCGTGTGATAGGAAGCCGGCGGATTTCACCTGCGCGAACCGATGGCGTTCAGCATCCGAATGACAGCAACATGTCTTTCGCTAGCAGAAACAAGCCGCCTATGCCACCGCAGCCCCTGCGCGGCGCATGAGATACGCCATAAGGTCATAGCGATGCAAAATGCCAACGTATTTCCCCTCAAGCGTCACGGGCACGCGCTTCAAGCGAACGCGCGAAAGCGTGCGAATGAGCGCATCAATGCTTTCACCCGCATCAATTGAGACAACGTCTTTGGTCGCTAAATCCATAGCGGGAACATCGTGCAAAGCCTGCAAATCGTTATCCAGCGAAGAAGCGTCATGCCACCAGGCAAACATTTGCACATCCGCCAGGTTATCGGGATCGGTCCCCGACAGGTACCGCATGATATCGCCGTCGGTGATAAAGCCAATGAGCTGGTTTTGCTCATCCACAAGCGGCAATCCGCCCGTTCGCAGCTGAGCCATGGCTATTGCCGCATCAAACGCGCTTGCTCCACGCGGCAAGCTTTGACGATCTTCGCCCAGCAAACGGAGCAGGCCCTTCTGCGGTGCCTCCCCTGTTGCCCCTTCAGCGTGCGCACCATCGTCTGCAAACCCTGCGTCAACAGCCAATTCCTCAGGAAGCACGTATCCGGGCACCTTTGCTTTTACCTTGCGCACCGTCAGAATGGCAATTCCTCCACCGACCAGCGCCACGAAAAACACCGTCATAACCGTCATGTCGAATGCGGCGGTTTGAGCGCTGAGCAGCGCTGCACCGTTAGCAACCTGCTGCGCTTCTGCGGCGCTCATGATGCCCACGAACAGCGACGATCCAACACAACCGCCAATTTGCAGGGCAATGGCAACCACAGTCACCCCGAAATTGCGCGCGCGGTGACCAAGCCGCGAAAGGGCAAAGCTTTGAGCAGGGCTTACGGCGATATTGGTACCAATCACGCACGGAATAAACGCCAGGGTGAGCATCCATACCTCAAATCGCTCGCCCAAATGCGACACCATGAACGTTCCCAGCATAATCAGCGCAAAGGCAACGGGAAGAAGCACATCGATGCCGCGTCGGTCGAACACGCGCCCACCAAAAGGCGCGCACAGCGCACCCAGGATGGTTGCCGGCAGCAAAATAAGGGCGGCATCAAGGGCGCCTTGTCCCAACGAGCCTTGCAGGTACAGCGGTATAACGATATTCATAGAGAAGGTGCACATGAACGCCATGGTCATCATAAGCGTACCCAAACGAAAGCCGCCAACGGCAAACGGACTGAGGTCAATAAGCGGCTCAGCAAGCGAACGTTGGCGCCTCACGAATAGCACGAGCGCCACCACGCCGATTGCAAGCGAAGCCACGCTCATCACAATGACACCCGAGAACAGGGTGGTGATGCCGTACATGATGCCAACCAATGCCAAGCCAATGAGCCCAACAGATAAAATATCGAATTGGGGGTTCTCGTGCTCGGACGCATCGGGCACAAACGCAATCGCTGGAATCATGCAGCACACGATCAGTATGCTCATCAGGACAAAAAGTGCATGCCAGTCCCCTGTTGCCGAAATAACGAACCCGGATGCTATGGGGCCTGCCGAAGGCCCCAGCACGGTCGCAACGCTCACGATGCCCATATAAGAGCCCAGCTTGTTACGCGGAGCAACTGCCAACGTAAGCGCCATGGTAACCGGCATGGTGACCCCTATGCCCGCCGCCTGCACGATGCGGGCCGCCAGCAAAACAGGAAAACTCGAAGCAACGGCCCCCACAATGCTTCCCGCAAGCGTAACGCCCAATGAACCTATCACCAGCACACGCGTGCTCATGCGGCGATTGAGGAACCCGGCAACGGGGATGGTTACGGCTATAACCAACATGTTCAGGGTAACAACCCACTGCACGGTTGTGTAATCGATCCCAAAATCAACCATCAGCGGGTTGAGGGCGACATTAAGGATGGTTTCGTTGAGCGTTGCAAGAAACGAACTGAACGCAATGACAAACAGAATAAGACCAGTATGCTGGTAAGAGCGGTTCATATGACACCTCAATTGCTCTAATCGACAATACAAAAGCTTTCATTCGAACAGAGCTTTGAGAGGTCAATGAAAGATAAACTACCGAAAGCGTTGACTATTGTAACGCGCGGCCCTTTAGGGGCCGCGAATTCTCCATAATGTTGCGCATTGGCAACAGCGTCGTTAGCGATGAGGCAATGAGCTCCGCAGCACTATTGGTTGTAGGTCGCTACGATATTGCTCAGATACGCGCAATAAGCCTTTTTCAGCGATGCGGGCGCCTCTATGGTCACATCGTTGCCAAACGTTGCCAACCAGCCGAAAAACGTGGGGCTCTGCATTACCGTAACGTGGAAGCGCGCCGCATCGTCTCCAACGGGAACCGTAACGATGTCTTTGCCAAACCTGTCCAGAACAGCGCTCACAGCGCTTGCTTTCACCAGCAGCGTAACGCCCACGGCCTCGCCATTGAACATATCGAACGTTCGCTGTTCGTACTGCGCAACGTCAAATTCCGCAATGCGCTCGTTGCGCGTGGCCTTTTCCTGCGAGACCTCAATGTGCAGCATGCGATCGACGCGGTAATTGGTAAAACCGGCATACTTGTCGTTCCAGGTTACCAGGTAATAGCAATCGTTCATGTACACCAGCTGAACAGGCGTTTCGCAGTAGGCTTCACCGTTTCGCTGAAGGACGCGATTCTTGTTTTGATCGTGCTTGAAATACTGGAACTCCACCTTGCGTTTTGCGGCCATAGCGCGCTGGATGGCGTCAAGATTGTAATAAACCGATTCGTTTTGGGTTTTAATGCGCCCTTCAACGTGGATATGTTTGCGTATATCGGCCGCAACGTGTTTGCTGCCCAATTTACCCAACGATTTAATAAGCGCATCGGATTTGCGTTTTGTTAAAAAGCGCGACGACTGTACCGCATCGGCAAGCAGGTACAACTCGCTCTCCTGAAACTCGCGCGAGGCAAGGCCGTACTCAACGGGAGCACGTTGGTATTTTTGGATATCGTACCCATAGTCTATAAGGCACTGAATGTCACGATAGAGCGTTTTGCGCTCGATGCTTATTCCGTACTCGGCCAGCCGATTGATTATTTGCGGACCCGTGAGCCCGTGATTGTCGTCGGTTTCTTCTTCGAAAATACGCGCAAGATAAAGAAGCTTGAGCTTTTGATCAACTTTGGGCATAACGTCCCTTCCGGAAATATATCGGCCCAACTGTAGCATGAGGCGCATCAAGTAAAAAATAGCTTCGTCTGCAGAGGCTCAAAAGCAGCCTTGAGCGGCGCATGAAGCTCTTTCAATCGTCTAAAAACAGTGTTTCGAAATCATTGATATACGGACCGGTAATGCCCAAATCTTTTATATCCTGCAGGCTTTTAAGGCCAAAGCTTTCCAAAAATGAACGCGTTTCACCCGCAACTGCCTTTTTGTCGCCCAGCTGTCCGCCATCGAACAACTCGCCCACTGCAACGGCGGCGCCCATTCGAAAATAGTCATTGTTTGAGAAGCCATCTTGGCGCATATCGTATCCCTCCTTAGTCGCTTGCGAGCAGCTTACACTGCTTTTCAAACGCGGGAGGGTACTGTAATGGACAGCCTTGACAACAATCGTCAAAGCTGGCGCCGCAAGCGTAAAGCCGCAGTTAAACGTCAAGTTTTTCGTTGATGGTGGCCTCACCGTGCCGGTAGAGCTCCTCGTTTACGCGTTGGAGCGAATAGCCGTGCTCAAGGCAGAAGATAATAATTGCATCACGACGCGATTTGCAATACAGCTCATTGTGACCGGCTGCTTGCAAAACGCGATTTGCCTCCGTGAGCGTGCACCCCATCGTAATTATGATGGCCAGGAAATGTTCGCGGCTGGCATGCGCACGCCCCACGAATATTTCCCAGCCATACGTTGGATTTATTCCAGCAGCCTGGACAACCTTTGATCGCTGCAGGCCTTTTTCATCAAGGAGTTCTTGCAAGTATTCGGAAAGATCTCGTTTGGTTATGCGGTTCTTCTGCGCAAACTGTACGGGGTCCGGCGAATCCAGCAGTTGCTGCAGCAGCTCATCGGTCAAAGGTTCTTCCACGGGCGCTTCTTTCTGCGTAAAAGGTACGTCTCGTATTATGAGCCGAACGTAACCAGTTTGCTAGAGCACCGCCGCTAAATGACCGATGCCAGCTTCTCGTTAACGCGCGCCATTACTTCCAGGTAATAAGCAGCATCTGCTTGCGACATCTCATCGGGATTGTATTTTTCCAAAGCGCTCGCGAAAGAAGCATAGCGCCTCATCATTGAGCTGTAACGAGAAAGCATGCTGGCAGCATTGCCCGATTCCTTGTACTCCTGCATGAACAGAACGTACTCATCCACAAACGCCTCGTACTCCGTTAAGAAGTTTTTCAGCTCGGGCGTAACCCCGCTGCCATCATCGGCAGCAGAAGGCGCTTGGGAAGCTGAAGGTTCGGCTGGTGCTGCTGGAGCTTGCTGAGCAGATGCAGATTGCGCAGATGAAGATTGGCTTGAGGAAGATTGCGCTGCAGGTCGATCCTGCCCGCGTTCGTAAGTGGCTGTATAGTCGCCTATTTTCAAGGTAAGGGAATCGCTTTTGAGCGTCGCTGGGAACAATTCGCTTCCTGAAGTTACTTGAGCTGTATTTTGCCCCGTTGTTTTCCAGGTGCAGTTGTAACCCTTGTCGCCAATAACCAAGTATGCCGAGCCGTCTTCTTTAAAGCTGATGTAATAATCGTTGCCTTGGGCGCGTAAATTACCTATTTGCGTTTTGTTGACTGACTCATTTCTGCCAGTCATGCTCACCATATCCCACGTGCCCACAAAAGCCGCCTGCCCCTGCTGCGAGCTCGCTGTTGAAGTGCTGCGCGAAGAATTTGCAATCGCAGCGCAACTTCCGAACAACAGCACCGCAAGCAGAATGCTGACGGCATTTGTTACTATGCCCGCAATCGCGATGCCTTTACCGCTTTTTGTGCCTTTTTTAATCGAGAAGAATCCAACGAGGGCAAGGATAAGGCCAATTGCGCCTAAAACGAACGCGCCCAAATGGATGATTGGCGTGAACGAAGCAATAAGGGCAACGATGCCAATCACCAAACCGGCAATCGCAAGTCCCGACGTGGTTTTATGCTGTTGAGGTGTTTGCCCCATAGGGGTAGTCCCGGCAGGCATCGGTGGCGCCGGCGGTATTTCGGGGGCTGGCGGCGCAGGTGGAATTTCAGGGGCTGGTGGCGCAGGTGGAGCTTCAGCAATCACAGAATCTTGATTGACGTTGTTTTCCGGTTTCATGTTTTGGTCTGACATCGCTCTTGCCTTTCTCAATCGCCATGTAAGGGCTTCATCAGTCAAGAGTACGTGTTACCTGCCCTTCGTTCATTAGCTGGCAGCTAATGAACGGGCGGATGTGCGGGCACCTCTGCCGAATTCAGCCGGATTGCGCCCGCGGCGTTTGAGCATCGTTCGCAGCCAAAAAAGAAAAGGCGCGCATGTTGTGCGCGCCTTTGAGAACCAAAACTATATGGGTTACTTTGCCAGCTTTTCGAGGTTCTCCTTCGCACGGGCATACCGCGCATCACCGTAGCCAATCAACGATTTGTCATACGCAGAACGCTGCTCGCCCCACAGGCTCCAAAGGAAATCAATGAGCACGATGTTGGCATACATGCGCTCCATTTCGCTGGTTTCGGGCTCACGGTCAAAGTACGCACGCGCAAGCTCGAGCATTTGATCGTCAGAATACCCTGCTTCAATAGCGATATCGGCAAGGTCCCAAAGCGGATCGCACATGCCCGAATACTCCCAGTCCACCAAGTACAAGCGCTTGGATTGAGGATCCTTAACGAAGTTCTCGCACAACGGATCGCAGTGGCAAAACGCGCGCGGCTGCTCGGGGAGGTTGGCAAACACATTCATCACGCGTGCTTTTGTGTCCTGATAGTCATCCCACAAGGTTCCGCCATCAGCGTAAATGAGGCGCTCGTAATCATCCACCTTTTCGATAGGATCGAATATGACGTCAACGGGCTGGGCTTCGGCATGAAGCTTCGCAAACAGCTTGCCGATGAGCTGGATGTTCTCGGATTCGCAGGCCGTGTTGGCATGAAGCGTCTCGGCGAAGGGAACGTATGCCGATATCTTGCGGCCTGTTTGGCCGTCGAAGTAATACAGCCTTGTGTCAACACCAATGCGGCTGGCCTCTTCGTTGATTATTTTTTCATCGCCGCGGTTAACGAGCTCCTCGGTGCCATCCCCAGGAAAGCGCACCACAACGTCGTAGGTATCGCTTACCGCCCTGAAGCTTTTGTTGGTAAGGCCACCCAGGCGCTCAATGCTGGCAGGGGCGGAAAAACCTTGCTCGGTAAGGAGTTCGGATATTTGCTCTTCGGTGATTTCGGTATCCATCGAAACTCTTTCTTTCTCGCGGCTAACCGCAATCCGTTCTTTAGGCAGCGGCTCCATCGGCAACTTTATTGCGTGCAAACAACTCTTTCACATCAGTGGCCGCAACAATGGCCCCGACGATAATAGCAAGAGCGCACACAATTCCAAACGGCGTGGGCATTGAACCCAGCAAAATAAACGAAATAGGAATAGCCCAGCCCGAATACGAGATGTTCAGGGCCATCGATTTTGCAGCGCCAATGCGATCGATTGCCTTGTAATAGCACAAGTAAGAAGTGGTACCAATCACCGAAGCCAAAACAATGATGGGCATCGCATCGCTCACCAGCGCGTCAATGGTGCATCCCCAACCGCCAAGCAACGGAAGAATGATGATCATGTACACCACTGCCGACGTGCTTTGGCGAATTTGCAGGCAGCATTCATCATCTGCCTCGCCGAAACGCAGCGCGTACGAAATGATAACCGCCTCGGTGCCCCATCCAAACACGCACACCAAAGCGCCCAATACACCCAGGAACCAATTGCCCGAGACGGTTTCGTCGGGCGTAAAGGAAAGCGCGGCCACCGCAATAAGGCACACGGCCAAGCCAGCCCACTGATAGGGACGCATGCGCTCCTTCAGGAATATATGCGCGATGAGCGCGCCGTATGCGGGGAAGAAGGCGGTGATGGCCGTCGTATACGCGGCCCCTATTTGATTGATTGCATACACGTAACCCGACATACCAAGCGGGGCGCCTATAACGGCAGCAACCACAACCAACACACCGGTCTTGCTCTTAAGCAGCCTCCAGGTTTGCTTGAGTTTCTTGCGAGCTCCGTTGTAGATGAACATGAGCACGGCCGACGTTCCGTCATGCAAGAACGTGCTTGTAAACGAAGCCAACGCGATGGCCTGTTCGGTTGTGAAGAAACACGTTGACATAAGGGCGATGCTCAAAATAACCGAATCAAAGGCCCATGTGATAGCCGCACCTAATCCGTATCGCATTCCGTCTCCTATCGTATTGAATCATCTTGTTTTCTTTCGTTGTTCATTTTTATCTTAATCTTTATTTTTTTGAACAAGCATGAAAAACGAATCTTGGGCCCAATCCTCCACATGCATTACAAACGGAATTGCGAATCTGTGCTTCACCCGCTAGCTGTGAAGAAAGGCGTTTTTAGGGCTCTTGCGTTAATGCGATGCAACTTTGACCTCTTGCGGCGGCCCTTTAAGACAGCAGTTCTTTTTAGCCGTATACTACATAGTTGCAATTTAGCAAGCAGATGTATCGCCTTTAAGATGAGCCCCTAAAGGAACGTTGGTGGAGTCCGTTATCGCGCGAACAACCCTATTGGACGACAAGTCGGAGGAAACGAAAAAGTATCCTCTGATCATTCGCATGTACGGTCTTGCGAGTATCGTTGCAGGCGGCATGCAGGTTTCCGCTTTCATACTGGTTGTCCTCGCGTTGGTGCTGGGCCGCATTGACTATTCCCAACTGCCGGTAACCGGCTCGGCGTCAATCACGTCAATCGTTATTGCAGGCGTAGAGCTTTTTGCCTCCACTGCCCTTTCCGCCATGTTCTTTGTTTTGGGCGTGCGCCTTGTTCGCGGGAAACGACATCGCGCCGCGCTGCTTGCCGCCATTATGATCGGCTTCGAAATTGCGGTTATCATTTGCCAGCTTATGCTTACGGGACTTGGCAACGAGTTGTTCCTGCCCGTTGTCAACCTGATTATCCTTATTGCCCTGCAATCGTATTCGGACCCCTCGTTGTTCGAAGAACGCAAGCTCAAACGCCGTCTTCTTTCCCTTGAGCGCAAGGCCGAAGCAGAAGACGGAACCTTGGGGTTGGACACATCGGGCAAAGGCTTCATCACCCTAAATTTTTTCAATCTTTTTTGGGTGTTTGTAATCACGTGCGTTATTGGCCTGGTTATTGAGATTATCTACCATATGCTCGTGGTGGAACCCGGCGTCTACGAAGATCGCGCTGGATTTCTGTACGGGCCTTTCAGCCCCATCTACGGCGTTGGTGCCGTGCTTATGACCGTGGTTCTGAACCGATTCCACGATCGCAATCCCCTTGTGATCTTTGCCATAAGCGCCCTCATAGGAGGGGCGTTTGAGTTCACTGCCAGCTGGTTTTTTGAAACGGCTTTCGGCCTTATCGCCTGGGACTACACCGGCACGTTTCTCAACATTGGCGGGCGAACCAATTTCATGTTCATGTGCATGTGGGGCGTGCTCGGTCTTATGTGGATCAAATTCGCCCTGCCGGTTATGCTGAAATGGATTAACAAGATTCCTTGGAACTGGCGTTATGGTGTAACGCTGGTGTGCGCAACCGCCCTGTTCATCGATGCGTTTTTGACGCTCGCTTCTTTTGACTGCTGGTACCAGCGCCAAGCCAACACAATGGACTATGAAAACCCCACCGCAATCGTTGCGTTTTGCAACGAGCACTACGACGATGCGTTTATGGAAAACCGTTTCCAAACCATGTCCTTGCACCCCGAAACCGCTTCGCGCATTGTGTAGTTCATTGCACGCGTTTTAGCGGCCGCGCACAAAACGTTAGCAGCCGCGTACGCCGTTATAAAAATCTTCCAGCGCTTGGTTGAAGACGGTTGGATTTTCGGCCGCAACAAAATGCGAGCCTTCCACAATGCGAAGCTGCGCCTGCGCAATGCTGCGCGCGATCAACCGCGTATGTTCCTCGGTAATCATGTCGTTGCTGCCAGCTATAACCAACGTTGGCACCGCTATCGCACTGAGCGCACCCGGCTCAATGTGCGGCTCGTCAATCATCAGACGCAGCAGTTCCTGCGCGCGCACATCGCCCGCTTCCTGGGCCTGCGCGAGTGCTTCGAGGTCTTCTTTGCGCACGTTGTCAGCGATGCCCTCAGGAAACAGGTTTGCCCCGTTCAGGACCAAACTTAACACGCGCTCTGGATACCGAAGCGCAAACAACAGCGCAATGTTTCCCCCATCCGAAAAACCAAGCAGGTGAGCCGATGGAATATCATGCGCATCCATGAAGTCGCGAAGATCCTCGGCGAACTGATTGAGCGTGAAGGGCGCGCTCCCACGCAAAGAGGCACCGTGGCCGCGCGTATCGACGGCAATCACGCGGAAACGCGCAGATAAATACGGGATTTGGTGCTCAAAATACGTGCTGTCCTCCCCGTTTCCATGAAGGAGGATTAAAGGTGAGCCGCTCCCGCGTTCGGTGTAGTGAAGTGCGATGTCCATGACGGCATCATACCACGCTACGTTTCGCCAGTTTAATGGGGATAGTTTGCAGCACTACGCTCCCGACATGGCATCATGCAGCTCACGCTCAAAATAGACAGTTTGCAGGGTTGCGCATTCAAAGAAAGCGCCTGAAAGGCTCTACCGCGGCAGGCGTGCAGACGCGCCGCACGCACAAAAAGGCGCCCCGCGAACGGGGCGCCTTTCTCGCGTTATTGTGCGCTTCTAACCTTGAAGGCCGATCGGTCGATTAGTCCTCGAAGATCTGGTAAACCGGAGCACCTTCGCACTGGGCCGGCATGCGGACGCCCAGGAGGGTTGCAGCGGTAGGCGTAACGTCCATGTGACGAACGATGCGCTCGGTGCGGTAGTTCTGCTTGATGCCAGGGCCTGCAGCCATGAACACCGAACGGACGGAGGTGTCGCATGCGCCATCGGTGGTCGAGAAGCTGTCGGCGTGGTCGGCCGTGTAGCCCTCAGCGATATAGAAGACGATGTCACCGCTGTCGGGACCACCGTCGCCCATGAGCACGGCGTCTTTGTTGTGAAGAGCCATGGAAACAATGCGGCGGCCGGTCTCGGGGCTCTTGAGGCTGTAAAGATCGGTGATGATCTTCTCTTCCAGATCCCACTTGTCAGCCGGGTCAACGATGCCCTCGGGATCGCGGCCCTTAACGTTCAGGAAGATGTGGCAGTAAGAAGCGGTGTGAGCCAGGGTCTTGGACCAGTCGATCTCTTTCAGCTCGTTGCCGTTCTCGTCCTTCTTCAGGGCGGTGTAACCAAGTTGCTTCATAGCAACGGCAACTACGCCGCCGCCATCAAGCAGCCAGTACTGAGGATCGTACTCGGGCGTGGTCTGGCCGTGGTCGGAAACGATGATGATGTCCCAACCCTCGTCCAACAGCGGCAGGAACTCGCCGATGTAGTTGTCGGTTTGGACGTACACCTCAGCCCAGAGCTTCTGGCAAACCTCAGGTGAAAGAGCGCTGCCGGTTTTCAGGTAGGCAATGAGCATGTGGCCCTGAAGGTCAACGTTGTGGAAGTGCGAGAAGATTACGTCGAAGCCCTGCTCGCGAGCCATGTACTTGATGCCCTTGGCGTTCCACTCAGCAGCGCTGTCCCAGGTGGCACGCATGCACTTGGAGATGAGGATCTCGTCGGAGCCGCCGGCCAAGCATACGGGCTGCGGGAAGCCAACGTTGTCAACAACGAGCTGGCGCAGGCTCTTGGGCGACCAAACGGTGTCGTCGTTGAAGTCCATAGCGGCAGAGACCCACATACGGAAGCTGGAGCCGTCCTCGGCAATGTCGAGCAGGCGTGCGTTACGGTTGCAAGGAATAGCTTCTTCCTTCTTCATGGCCTCGTCAACGATGTCCTTGGTGTAGACGTCCTTTTCAAGAACGACGATGGGCTCATCGGCCTTTTTGTTCTTATATACGGCGATACGATCGTAGATGCCCGCTTCGTTCTTCAGGATCAAAGCGGGACGACGGAGGAAGCCCTCGGAAAGAAGGATGGTGCACTCAAGCGCATCCTCGGGAGCGTTCGCCCAGCCAGAGGCGGGACGGATGGGCGTGGAAACCATATCCATAGGAGTTGCGGAAAGGTTCTGCACGATCTCGTCGCGCTCGGTGCACACGCGGCGCGTCTCCTTGGCGGTAAGGCGGTTGGACATGAGGCTCATGTCGTCGCCCTGCTCTTCTTCAACTTCCATGCCGGTGATGAAGCACGGAACGCTGGTGTCGGTCGCGGCCTTGGTACGGAAGGAAACCTGCTCGACCTTCACGTTGCCGGCAACCAGGAACTCGGAGTCAACCTGGCCGGTGCCAACGTTGATGCCGCCGGGCTGCGTACCGTCAATGACGTAGAGGTTCTCGGAGTCGCTCGAGGGAGGCCATGCGGAACCGGGCCAGTGCCAAACGAGGGTCTTCAGACCAGCTTCAGCGGTAACGTTCCACAGCTGCTCAGCGCGGCAGTTGGTGGACTCGAAGTTGTACTTCAGGATGTCGCGGTTGTACTCATCATGACGATAGTAGCCGGTGATGCCGTGTACGTGAGCGGTTGCACCCGTGGCAAGCGTGGTCCACATGGGCGGGGTAACCGTGGGATGGCCACCGATCATCTCAAGGCCAACGTTGGCGGCGCCGCGCTCGAGGAATTTCACGGTGTTGGGCATAAGGCCCTCTTTGATGTACTTGTTGGTCAGATGCGGATCAAGACCGTCGATGCCCAGGATAAGTACCTTTTTCTTCTCTGCCATTTTTCTCTCCTTTTGCTAACTACTCTTACTTGCTTGCTTTTCTATTGCTTATACGTATTCAAAATGATCTCGGTACGTACTTGCTAACTACTTTTGTTGGTGCGGGCGGGGTTGCCGCCCGCGGTGTTTACTAGTGGCATCCAGTTTCAGGCTGCCCATTTGTCCATTGGCACTAGCCGAAGACCAGCATTCCGATAGGCAGGCCAACTGCTACGGTGCCGATGATACTGATGATTGCCATCAACCAGCCGTACTTGTACGAGTTGCCGCGGCCAATCCAGTCGTTGGTAAACATGAGAGCTGCGGTAGCGGAACCACCAGGCGTTGCTACGGCGGTCGCGATGGCGAACGAGAACAGGGTGGCCATCATCAACGGGTTAGCACCAAGCTGTACGCAGAACTGATACAGGATGGGGGTAAGGATGGCAGCCAGTACCAGGTTGTGGGCAACCTGGGTGAGCAAGCCGCAAACCACCAGGAACACGACGCAGAAGGCCAAACCGCCGAAGCCGCTGATGATGGGCTCGATAAGACCTACCAAGAAGGTCACAACGCCAACCTCAGAGTTGCTCATTGCGGCGGAAACCGGCATGGTTGCCACGAACATGATGATCATGTCCCAGTTGGTGCCAAGGGTTGCGCAGTCTTGGTAGTTGAACGAGCACTCACCCTTAATCTTAAGCATAGCCATCAGGCAAAGAACCAAAGCCAAGGAGCCAGGGATGCTGAGGTTGCTGAATACCATGTACAGGAAGGTGCCCTTCGGGAACATGCTGGGAGCGAACATCTCGAACATGAAGAAAATCAGGAAGAATGCAGCGATCTTCTGCTCGCGGTTCATCTTGGTGTGGCGAAGATCCTCGAACATGTCACCCACGCCTTCGAAGTTGGAAACATCGGGGCGAACAACGAACTTCATGATCACCATGTATGCTGCCAGGCAGAAGGCAGTAATGAAGAAGGTGGTAACGGTGAACTGACCGAAGTCGAACATCAATCCGCCGGAAGCTGCAGCAAGGGAGCTGTTGACCAGAATCTGCACAGCCTTGAAGGGGAACAGGGCGAAGCCGAGCATTGCAGCGTACACGATGCCGCACAAAACAGCGACCGGGTACTTTTCAAGCTTGCCGTAGCCCAACGTCTCGCACATGTTGTAGAAGATGCTGAACAGCAGCAGGATTGCGGTGAACAAGCTTACCGTTGCGCCCAGTACGTACGCGGCGATGAAGATCATAAGCGCCAAGACGTACGGACGACCGATAGCGATCTTACGGCTGATGAACCAGTTAGCGATAATGTGGCTGAGGCCGATACGGTCCATGTACGCAGCAAAGGCGAACAGGAAGAAGCACACAACCGTGTTCTGTGCTGCGCCGAAGCCGGCGGAAAGAACTTGAGGCGTTGTCATGTAGCCAGAAAAACCCAACGCGATAACGCCCATAAGGCTCGGCCAAATAAAGCCGATGGTGGTCCAGCCATACAGCAGACCCAAGAAGATGCCCAGCACCTTCATGCCCAAAACACTCAGGCTTCCCCACGGCTCAAGGAACCCGATACCCCACATTAGTGCGATTGTGATCGCCGTATTAATCCAATAGGGGATATCGGATTTCTTCTTCTCGATTGCTTTACCAGAAGCGCTCATCTTGCTCCTCTCTCTTTAATGCAACTAGCGATGATTCCTGATAACTTGCTTTGTTTGCCCGTTTATCCGTTTTTGGGCGCACGTTTCTAAGCCATGGACCTCTGGCATCCCTTACCTTTGTAACTAGATTGCACGTCTCCCATACGAGCCAGTAAGCCCGCTACCTGGGATTTCCCTCATCTTTTCTGACGACCCGGAGTGTTTGTCGCCTTAATTTCTAGCTTTTGGTTAACTCCGTTCGTTATGCGTACATCTTACGGAGGAGCGCGGCAAACTAGCTGTAGTCCGGACTACAGCTTTTCTCTCTTTTTCTTGGTATTACGTTTTGTTATGGCAGAAACTATGACTGCGGTTTACGGGCGGTTGGCTTGTATTTCAGCGTCAGTTCCCCACTTGCATAGTGCCGCAATCGATCAAGGTCGCGCACGAACGTGCCCTCTTCGGTTTTCTCAAGTACGCCCTCGCGCTCAAGCGCCTGCATAATGCGCACAACGGTTACGCGGTTCGCACCGGCAAACCGGGCAATGCCCGAGTTGGTCATTTCCGGCGAAAGGTAATACGCGTCTTTTGCCTTTATCACATGCCCTAAAACCACCGAAGCAACCAAACCAGGAGCGTTCTGCGTTTGTTTGAAAAGGAACATATCTTCAAGAATTGCGTAACGATCCATCACCCACGCCATAAACGCATCGAAAACCCGTGGATGCTCGATCAAAAATGTTTTGAACTCTTCCACGCTCAAGCGATATGCGTAGCATTCTGAGGCCGCCTGAAAGCTGCCGCGATGGGGCGTATCGGGGCGGCAAGCAGACAAGCCGCCTATAAAGCAGCGAATAGTACGCGGTTTGGCCTCGCGCATATCGTAGACAACTTCCTCGCCCTTGGGCGTAAGTCCGTACACTTTGCAACTGCCGCCGGCAAGGAAGTAAACATAGTCCACCTTCTCGCCCTGCTTAACCAGATAGTGCCCCTTTTTAAAATTGACCAGCTCGAATTGTTCGATGTCGTCAAGCCCCTGTACGTCGCCCTCGTCGATTGTCGCTGCTTCCGCTTCATACACATCCAGATCCACGAAACCGCTCACGCGTTTCCCGTGGGCGGTGAGCGTGTTTTCGCTCAGAAGCTGCTTCAGGAGCACATTGTCGGTCACAAATGTCGCACTTGTTCGGAAAAAGCTCTCGTAGCCTTCGTCAACCCAGCTTTCATTTGTGACAAAAACCCGTGCGGCATTACCCTGCGCATCGCGACCGGCGATTACATAATGCGCGGTAATGTGAGACATTCTGCCAGCGGATTTCGTAGTCACGCAAATACCGCCCGGCTCCAGTGACCCGCTGAATATTTTGCCTTCAGCAGTGCCCGCAAGGGGAACGATGGACGCTCTCCCGTCACCCGCCTCAAACGTAGAGCCCGCGGAATCGTCCAGATGCAGATGTATTGACAGCAATGGCGTGCTCATAGTGGACCTCGTGCTTTTCCAAAACGCCCGTGTTTAAGCGTTGTTTAACCCGCGCTCATTTTAATCCCTACTTTAGCGCAAACTTTTCAATTTGGCACACGCATTGCTTCTTCCCCCATGCGCGCCCTGCGTGCCAGCCGTGCACGTATCGCGCAACCTATGGCCTCTCGCATGCCGGGGACGAACGTTTCGCACGCCAACTATGCGCGGCGCGCGCGTCAGCGAACGTGCGCAGGTGCCACGATTGGGAACCGTCAATTTTTTTCGAAGCCCTCAGAAAAGAATCACATCAAGAAAATGCCTGATAGAAGCCGTATGCAACCACCAGTTGCGCGCGAAGAGCCCCTTTGTAAAGCGTGGTTGGTGGCCCAAAACGCCCCGCAACCGCACACTTCGAAGCATCACAAAGGCCCAAACGCCGCAAGGCAAACACGCTAAATCCGCAGTCGGCAAAAACGAAGCGCAAATGCACGCGCATTGGTTCGGGTCCAAAAAATGAAGGTATAATCTCTCACTATGAAAGGCACACTCATGAAATTCCGCGACAACCTTTTGTACTTGCGCCAGCAACGAAATATGACGCAGGAGCAACTGGCGATGCTTCTTGGCGTTTCGCGCCAATCGGTTGCCAAATGGGAATCGGGACAGTCGACTCCCGAAGTTGATAAGCTCATGAAGATGGCAGAGCTGTTCGACTGCACGCTCGACGAACTGGTGTCAGGCGATTGCACCAACCGCACCGTAGCGGACAGCGAAATACTCCCCGAGAACGCACCAGCTCAGGACTTGTTCGGTTACGACGATACCAGGCGAAAGTTCGCCCGCAATATCGCAACGGGTGTCGCCTTCATCCTTTTGGGAACAACCGGAGCGGCGCTTTGCGAAACGCTCTCCCTTGGCGAGATGCCCTGCGTGATCTCCGTTATTGTGGGGGTAATAATCGCGCTCGCCTTTATATTGCCCTCCGCACTGGAATACGCCGCTTTCGCAAAAGCCCATCCGTTCATCGAGGACTTTTACACCGACCAGCAAAAGACCGATGCACGGCGCGCCTTTGCAATCGAGCTGGTTGCGGGAATTGGCTTGGTGCTTGCAGGGTTTATGTGCGCAGCCATTGGCGATGTCACCGGCAATGACAATGCTGGTTCGACAGCTTTTCTGGGACTCCTTACCGTTGGCGTATGGCTCCTTGTGCACGGCGGAATTATGTTCGCGCTTTCAAATGTGGAAAGCTACAACCGCGAGCGTGCCGATGAAAAATGGGAGCGCGAGAACCCCCGCATCGATCGCACCTGCACCATCGTCATGCTTGTTGCAACCATCATCGGACTCTTGCTGCTCTTCGGAGGAATGGCGGCACGCAGCGCCGGCGCCAGCGCAACCGTCACCAACTTGATGCTCGGATACTTTTGGGTGGTGTGGCCTATCGGCGGTATCGCTTGTGCGATCATTGTCGCCGCAATGAAAGCCGCGGCAAACCGCTAGGCGCTTTTGCGAACGGCGGCTTTAAACCAGCAGCCAAGCGCCCCGTGCATGAGCAGGCGCCCAACGCAACGCAACAATACCCGTAGCTGCCATTGCGATAAGCAACCAGCGCGAACGGCCTACGAAACCCTCCGAGCGGCAACTCTCCCCCCTATCCGTTGGTAACCTGTTAGCTTTCTGCCCGTATAGTTAAACCAACGCATAATCAGACCCGTTTACCGCATTGCCAACGAACCCCCAACGAATGCCTTCGGACCGAGAAATTGAGGCCCTTATGACGCACGAACGACAACTAACGTATGAGGTGCTTGCCCGCGCTCTTTTCGAGAATTACGAGAGCATCTACGAAATAGACATGGAAACGAACGCCTACAACGTGTTTCACCAAAGCAGAAGCTACCAACTGCTGAAGCTCACCTCCCATGGCGATGACTTTTTTGGAACGCTGCCCGTTGAAGTAGGCCGCGTGGTGCACCCTCAAGACCAGCAACACGTTATCAAACGCCTCTCGAAAGAAGCGCTTCGGGAAGGCACGCGCAAGAACCGGGTTTACTCATTCGTGTACCGCATCGAGCGCGACGGCAAGGAGCGCTATCACCAACTGCGAGCAACCCTCCAACCCATTGATGACAAAGAATTCGTTTTGGTAGGCGTTCGTGATGTGGACACGCTCATCAGACAGCAGCTTGCCTACCGCGATGAAATAGATGCCCGGCGCCAAAAGGAAAGCAACTACCTCAAGGCAATCTTGGACACCGCCGCTGCATATATAGATGCGAACCTTACAACCGACCAAATACTCGAGCATTCCTCAAACCGCGCCGAGGACATCGTGAAAGCGTTCAGGCAGTCCCCCGCCGGAGACGCCCACCGTTCGTACAGCACTTTTCAGGAATGGCTGTGCACTACCTCTGTGCGCGAGAAGCTTGACGAATATCGCACCGCCAGCAGCAGGGAGCATCTGCTGCAATGCTTCAACAGTGGCGAACGACGCACCTCGGTTCACTTTTCCGTCGATGTTGCAGGGTGCAATTTACCCTGCCGCGAGGTGTTTTTCCTTTACCGGGAGCACGCCAGCGGCGATGTTCACGCGCTGTGCGTTATCTACGATCTCACCGAGCATCAGCAGCGTGAAAACGAAATCAGGGAGCTTACCAGCGCGCTGCAATTAAGCCGCATTCGCAATTCAACCAGCCAAATGAAGCCGCATTTTCTGTACAACGTACTGGGTTCCATCCAAGAGATAATCCTTGAAGACCCCGCATACGCGAGCGATCTTCTGGAAAACTTTACGTTCTACCTGCGCGGGTGCATTAAAGCTATGGACAGCGACCAACCCGTTGCCTTTTCGCGCGAACTCGAGAACATCAAAGCGTACGTGAACATAGAAAAGATGCGTTTCGGCCACAAGCTCACTGTGAATTACGACCTGGAAGAGCTGGACTTCCCCATTTTGCCCCTTTGCGTTCAGCCGCTGGTCGAAAATGCCATCAGACACGGCATCTACCAGCGAAAAGACGCAGGTGGCACCGTAAACGTGCGAACGTGGGCCGAACGTGATGCGTGGATCGTGCAGGTTGAGGACAACGGTGTCGGTTTCGACGAAGGAGAACTCGAGCACAGATTAAGGACATCGGATAGCGATTCTTCTGGCCTGAAAAATATACGCTTCCGTTTAGAAAACGTGCTGGGAGCAACTTTGGATATGGCAAGCGCAATAGGCCGCGGCACCACGGCAACTATTCGCGTACCGAGGAAAGGTGCGTAACTATGCGAGCAATCATAGTAGACGACGAAAGCTTGATGGTCCGCAAATTCGTGCGCATGACCGAGGACATTGCCGACCTGTCGATAGTCGGAAGCTTTACCGATCCCGAAGAGGCCCTTGCTTTTGCCCGCGCACATCAAATTGATGCGGCGTTTTTGGACATCGAAATGCCCGGCGCCAACGGGATAGACCTCGCGCGCGAACTGCGCGCATTGCGAAGCGACATCGTAGTGGTGTTTGTGACGGCGCATGAATCGTACGTGCACGAGTCGAACGTCATCGGCGGAGATTACTATCTGCTGAAACCGTACTCCAAAGACATGCTGCTGAAGATGATGGCCAATTTGCGCCTGATCGCACAGCGTCAATCCAAAGATATCTACATTCAAACGTTCGGGCGTTTTTTAGTAAAGAAAAACGGGCGCCCCATTGCCCTTACCGGTAAAGCAAAGGAAATACTTGCACTGGTGGTTACCAGACGCGGCAAAGAGATTAGCAACGAAGAAATTTACCGCACGCTCTGGGAAAACCGCCCCTGCGACAATGACTCGATGAGCGTCTATTACAATGCGGTGCGCCGCCTGCGCAAAGCGTTGAAAAAAGAAGGACTCGAGAACCTGCTGGTATCCACAACGCGCGGGCAAACCGTTGACACTTCCCTGTTCGATTGCGACTACTACGCATGGAAAGACAACCAAACCGATGACAGAAGCCCCTATGAAGGCGAATTTCTGTCGGAATACTCGTGGGGCGAATACCTGGTCGCAGATTTCCTGCTGTAGTCGTTATGCAATGGTCCCTCCGGAAAGCGTGTTGCACCTACAGCTCCTCGCCTTCGGCTGCGGAAGCGGTGCAACATGTTTCCCTAAGAACCTTCACCAAAGCAGCGGAAGCAATAGATTCGCAGAAGATATGTTTGGGACGCTCATCGTCTACCACTGCCAAAACTCTGAGATAATGAGGGGTAACACTCGTTATCTGGAGAGATCATGCCTGAAAACAAAACCATCGAGCAAACAACTTTGGCCGATATAGATGAGGGCGGTTGGGCCGTCGTCCAAAGCGTCGGAGGCGAAGGCTCTTTGCGCCAACACTTTCTTGACATGGGCGTTATCCCGGGCGCTTATGTTCAATACGTAAAATGCGCGCCGTTGGGCGACCCGCTGGAATTTCGCATACATGGCTACGAGCTGACACTGCGCAAAGACGATGCAGCAAAAATAGCGGTCGAGCAGGTGTTGCACACCGGCAACCACGTTTCGGCCTTCGAACCGCAACCTGCCGAAAAGGAGACCGCCCATCCCGTTTTAGGCGAAATGGGACCGCTGCATTCGCGTGCCGACGAGAACCCGCTGCCCGATGACGCTGTGCTCACCTTCGCGTTGGCCGGCAACCAAAACTGCGGCAAAACCACGCTTTTCAACCAGCTCACCGGGTCAAACCAGCGCGTTGGAAACTTCCCCGGCGTAACCGTTGACCGCAAAGAGGGCACCATCAAAGGCCACAAGAACACCAACGTGGTTGATTTGCCGGGCATTTACTCCATGTCGCCTTACAGCAGCGAGGAAATTGTCTCGCGCAAGTTCATCCTTGATGAAAAGCCCACGGGCATCATCAACATCGTCGATGCAACCAATATCGAGCGCAACTTGTACCTCACTATCCAGCTGATGGAGCTGGACGTGCCCATGGTGCTCGCTCTCAACATGATGGATGAGGTCCAGGCCAACGGCGGATTCATTCGCATCAACGAGCTTGAAGGGATGCTGGGAATTCCCGTTGTTCCCATTTCGGCCATCAACAACGAAGGCGTTCACGAACTGGTAGACCACGCCCTCCATGTCGCGCATTTCCAAGAGCGTCCAGGGCGCCTTGACTTTTGCGACTCAAGTGACAATGGCGGCGCCGTGCACCGCTGCCTTCATGCGGTTATGCACTTGGTTGAGGACCATGCGCAGCGTGCAGGCATCCCCGTCCGCTTTGCGGCAACCAAATTAGTAGAGGGAGACCCACGCGTTCTTGAGGTCCTTGGGCTGGATGACAACGAGCAGCAAACTCTTGAGCACATCGTTCGACAAATGGAGGAAGAGCGCGGTCTCGACCGTGCGGCAGCCATTGCCGACATGCGCTATGCGTTCATAGCAAAAGTGGTGTCGCGCACGGTCACCAAACCGCAAGAGAGCATTGAATCGAAGCGCAGTTCGGCGCTCGACCGTTTCCTTACAGGCCGCTTCACCGCCATCCCTGCGTTTATCGCCATCATGGGCATTATTCTTTTGCTCACCTTCAACGTCATAGGACCCTTCTTCCAGGACTTGCTGCAACTGGGCATAGACGCCTCAGCTGAGGCCACGGTTAAGGCCTTAGAGGGCTGGGGCGTCCCTGCGGCAGTTGAATCGTTTATCATCGAAGGCGTTTTCAATGGTGTTGGCACCGTTTTGCTGTTCTTGCCCATCATCGTCGTGATGTTCTTTTTCTTGTCGCTTTTGCAAGATACCGGCTACATGGCACGCGTGGCCTTCGTCATGGACCGCTCTTTGCGGCGCATCGGTCTTTCCGGTCGTTCCATAGTCCCCATGGTTATGGGATTTGGTTGCACGGTTCCCGCCATCATGGCAACGCGCACGCTGCCTTCCGAGCGCGACCGCAAGCTCACCATTCTGTTAACGCCTTTCATGAGCTGCGCCACCAAGTTGACCATTTACGGCTTCATCGCTGACGCTTTGTTCCCCCGTCAAGCCGGTTGGATCATGATTGGTTTGTACCTGCTGGGAATTGCGGTAGCCGTCATTGTGGGCACGATTACTCACAAAACCGCATTCAAAGGTGAGGCCGTGCCCTTTGTGATGGAACTTCCCAATTACCGCATGCCGCAAGCGAAAACGCTGGGGCGTCTGGTATGGGACAAATCCAAAGACTTCATCACACGCGCCTTCACCGTTATTTTCTTGGCTACCATCGTGGTGTGGTTCTTGCAGTCTTTTTCCGCTCAGCTTGCATTTGTCGACAGTCCCCAGGACAGCGTCTTGGCGCTTATCGCAGGTTGGGTGGCGCCCTTGTTCGCTCCGCTTGGGTTTGGCGATTGGCGCTTTGTCACAGCGCTTATCGCTGGCTTCTTGGCAAAGGAAACCGTTGTCACGTCCCTGTCCGTATTGGTGGGAGGTTCTGCCGCACTTGCAAGCGTCCTCACCCCTGCAGCTGCACTCTCGTTTTTGGTGTTCTGCTTGCTGTACACGCCTTGCGTTGCTGCCATCGCATCAATCAAGCGTGAACTGGGAGGCAAATGGGCCTTGGGCGTGGTGGTTCTGCAATGCGCTATTGCTTGGGTTGTTGCTTTTATAGCCTATGGCATCGCTTGCGCCTGCGGGCTGGGATAACGAGGCGCTTTCTGCAAGCCTGAAGGCTGGCACCTATCGAAACCGAGTCGGCAAATACAACCTTGGAACAGCCGAGCTAACCAGAGACACGGAAGCATAGTTCGAAAATGACGATGGCCTACTGCATCATGCGGTAGGCCATTTTTCAGTCTTTCTAAAGCATTAGGTGATAATGTTATCGTTATGCAACTACGATTGATTCGGTAATACATTACACAATCCCTCAGGAAGGGAGACAGCATGCGAAAACCTCTTGCAGCTACCACAGCACTTCTTTTGGCGCTGGGGCTTGGCGGGTGCGCAGGACAAGCATCAACGACCAGCTCAGAACAGGCTTCAACGTCAACCCAAACACAAACCAAAACCGTTCAAACAAACGATAAGGCAGCAATCGAAGAAGCCTTGAACCTGGCCAACATGAACGCGGAATGGTCGTACTCCGAGAGCGATGATGCGTGGACCTTGTCGCCGGTAACCGCCGTCGTAAATCCCGAAATCGCAGACCAGCAAGGTGTTTCGGTATGCGTTCCGGGAGCCTACGTTAAAGGCATCGACACCAACGGCGACGGCAAAGCAGATGCAACCGACGGGACAGCTACCGGCACGCTGGTAATTGACGAAAGCGCAAGCATCACCAGCTCGAACGGGCAAGTGTACACCGCAGCCACCGCACCCATCATTTTGAATACCGGTGCAGCAGGCTATGGTTCGTCCACCAATTCCAACGCCTCTTCCAAGTACGCAAGCGAGGGCTACATTAACGTCGCGTGCGGAAACCGCGGCAAACAAGACACCGCCACCGACGCAGACGGCAACCAGTACTACACCGGCGATGCGCCATCGTGCCTGGTAGACCAAAAAGCTGCGGCGCGCTTCGTGAAATACAACGTGCTGTTAGGCAACCTTCCCGGCAACGTGAACTACCTGGTGACAACCGGTGGCTCGGGCGGTGGCGCACATGCAACCATGTTCGCAGCCACGTCGAACAACCCCGACTTCTACGATTACCAAATTGAAGCCGGCGCGGTGGGCGTGTACAAAAACGATGACGGCACCTACAGCACCACCGTCACCATCGACGGCAACGAGGTTGAGCTTTCCGATGGCGCATGGGGCTGCATTGCTTACAGCGCTATCACCTCGCTGTCAGAGGCCGACATGGCGCTTGCCTTCGAATATAACCTTGATCCCAACTACCAATTTGGCAGCAACTTCCAGGCGGCCATGGCAAAATACCTTGCCGCCGAGTACCGCGATTACATTAATGCGAAAGGTCTTACCATCAACGAGGCGCAGGTGGGCTTCGATCTTGATGGCAACGGAAACATTGGGGACGATGTCGCACTTACCATCGATTACGATGAACAGCTGTACGCGGCCACCAACGGCTATGGCGGCACCTACCTTAACCTGTACCTTGCCGAGTTCACCGAGAACCTGCAGTGGTATTTGAACAACCTTGATTACGCCGAAGGCTGGACCTGGTTCAACGCCGATGGTTCTGCGCTTTCGGACGAGGAAGTTGCCAATATGACCACAGCCGACAAGGCGCTGGCATTTATAGAGGGCCGCTACACCAAGGGTAGCTCGGGCAACGCAGGCGGCCCCGGCGGCAATGGCGGTCCCGGTGGCTCCAGTGGCGCACCAAGCGGCAACCCGCCTTCGTCCCGCAGCTCCAGCAGTTCCAGCAGCTCCACCGAGAGCAGCAGCGACTCCATGGAGGTAGGCACCCCTGATGCCGGCACGACGCAAGCCGCAGGCAGCTCAACTGACTCTTCGAACTACTCGTCTTACGCCGACATGCTCAAGGCCTACCAAGACGATATCGCCGAGATTCAGGCAGGCGATGAGTACGGCAAGAACATCGTCGACCTGTACAACCCCCTGAACTACATTGGCGCCGAGGGCACGCAAAATCCCACGTGGTCGCGCATCGTTATGGGCGCAAGCGAGGGCGATATGTCTATGTTCGCGTCGCTCAACCTTGAGCTGGCCTTCCTAAACGCCGGCACTGATGCCACGGTTGAATGGCAGTGGAACGGCGGGCACGTTCCTTCCGAGGTTTTGGGCAATTCGTTCAGCTACTGGGTTGACTCCATGTACGCCGCACACGTAGAGGGCGCTGCAGCCGTGACCAAAGCCGCCGCGGAAGCGCAAACGACCAACGGAACCAGCGAAAGCGCCAGCGGAACCAATATTTCAAGCTGGGTTGACGCAAGCGATATCTCCCATGTATCGGTAACACTTGCCGACGCAGCCGCCTACCGTACTTCCGGCGCAGCCAAGGCAATCCCCGGCTTCGACGTTATCGACTACGGGCAAGAAGACTACGTGTTCGGCAGCGACACTGCTGACGCGCGTCATTGGAGCACCTACGTTCTGAAAGTGCTGGAGGAGCACGAAAGCGAGCTGAAAGAGCTCTTCAACACGGCGAGCTAGTTCAATATGTGCCGCGCGGTGCGCGTAAGCAGGCGCGATTGCGTCGCGCATATGCCGCGCTCGCGCGAACAAGCTGAAAGCAATAAGCGGTGTCGCAATCATTTCGGGTTGCGGCGCCGCTTTGTTTTCTGATGAAGCGAGTAGTTACTGGTAGAACACACATGCCTGCGTAAACAGACAACAGAACGCGCACGACAAGCAAGCGAACGCCTGCAGACGCAATGCTCCAGACAAGCGCATATCAACGGGCTGTAGGCGCGCTAAAATCCACGACGCGATCGGCAACGGCACGCACCAGTTCGGCATCATGCGTGATAACAATCACTACCTTTCCGGCATCACGCAGCGTCCGCAGTAAATTTGCGACCTGCTGCATATGAGGCAAGTCCAAACCGCTGGTAGGCTCATCAAACAACAGCACGGGGTTTTTGGCCATCACGCCACTCGCAATCGCAACGCGCTGTTTCTGACCGCCCGAAAGCGCCATGGGGTGAACACCTTCCAAATTGCCCAAATCGAGCCTCGCAAGAATTTCGCGCGCCTGTGTTTCGGCCTGTTCGTGCGACAACTCGGCAGGTGCGCTCAGAACGACTTCTTCCAAAACGCTATCGGTGAACAGCTGATGATTCACATCCTGCAAAATCATATAGCAAAGCTGCGAACGCTCTTTGGGTTTATACGTACGACCTTCAAACTCAACCGCCCCCTTGCCTTTGCGCTGAAGCCCGCACAGCATATGGGCAAACGTGGTTTTGCCCGCGCCATTGCGACCGACAATTGCCGTAACCTCGCCGGCATTGAACTCGACATGGGAAATGCTAATCCCATTGTCGGAGTTTTTGTAACGAAACTCGAAATCGCGGCATACAAGCTTCCCCGCTCTGTTTTCCGCACGCTCGCCTTTTTCCTTGCGCGCCAACAACCTGGTCGGGATACCAACGAAATCGAACGATCTCAGCTCGCGTGCGTAGGCGTCCGCACTGCTCATAGCCGCGATATCGGAGGCAAAAAGCTCTTCGGTTATGCAACCATCCCGCATAACAAGCAAACGATCTGCGAGATCTGCCACATAATAGAGACGGTGCTCAGCCACCACGATGGTCTTTCCTTGTTGCTTCCATAAGGCGAGCACGCGTCGAAGGTCCTCGATTCCTGCCGTGTCCAAATTCGACGAAGGTTCGTCAAGCACGACGATTTCGGGACCAGCAACGGCAACAGAAGCACAGGCAACTTTTTGCTTCTCGCCACCTGAAAGCGCAAAAATACTGCGGTCCACGAGTGCTTCGAGGCTCATTTCGCCTACCACACGCTTGATATCGGCGCGAATCTGCTGCGGGTCAACACAACGATTTTCCGAGGTAAATGCAAGTTCGCTTGTGGTGTCCACGTTGAAGAACTGGCTGCGCGGATTCTGGAAGACGCTTCCCACGTGCACTGACAATTCACTTATCTTGGCTTGGCGTATATCCAGACCGCACACAGAAGCAGTGCCCTCAAATTCGCCTTCGTAGTAATGCGGCACCAGCCCGTTTATCAGACGGGTAATGGTGGTTTTGCCGCAACCCGACCCACCGGCTATCACCACAAACTCACCCGGGCGCACATGAAGATTCACATCGCGCACACCACTTGTGCTGCGCAGAGCACCTGCCGCATCCGTTCCTTTGTATCTGAATGTAACGTTTTCTAAATGTATCATCGTATAAACAGCATGTATCCGAGCATCGCAATGCTCATCGCAACCAACAACCAGTCAAGCGCGCTAAATTCCACGCGGCAAATATGCGTTCGCGGAATACCAACATCAAGGCCCTTCGTAAGCGATGCCGCCGAAAGCTCGTCGCCAATGCGCAGCGTGGACATCATCAAAGGCACAATCACATACTCCAAATGCGCAAGTGCACCGCCCTTCGCACCGGCAAGGCCAATACCGCGCATGCGCATGGCATTGCGGATGGATTTTTCCTCTTCGGCAAGCGTTGGGAAAAAACGAAACATGACGGAAAGGGGTATCGTGATCTGGTCGGGCATATGCATGCGCTTCATAGCGGTAACGAACTCGCTTACCGTAGTCGACGCAAACACGTAGTATGCAAATGCCATGCCGGCCAGAAAGCGCGAAAACGTACCCGTGGTGAACACGATCACCAAATTCAGCATGCCGTGCGTATTGGGAATAACGAACCCCTCAACGAACAGCATGGCCACGCAAATCGCACCATAAACAAGAGCAGTTTTAGGTTTATGGATAACAAAGAAGCACGCAAACGGAATGAATGCGCAAACGATGCGCAAAGCATAATCGAATCCGGAAAAGCCCGTAGTCATAACCACCACGTTGATGGCAATGAGCATAACGAGCTTCGTGCGCGGATCTAATATGCTTTTGTAGTCCTCATTCGCATATTGAAAATATTGCATACCACCAGTCTTTCTTTCGCTTTGCTTACTGACTGAAGAACGCGCACGTTAAGCGCAGTTCCGCACGACGCGGACGTGCCAGTGGCACGTCCGCCAAAGCAGGACTGTTTGAGCAGAACGTGCGTGGTTTCTGATCAGGAAGCAAAACGACTTGGAGCCTCTTACGCCATACCAGCTTTCACGAAATGCTTTTTGAGCACTTTGGATCCAATGAGGCCACCAACAAGACCAGCCGCAAAAATGGCCACCACGTTCACGAAGAACATCCAGTCGGGCGTAAGGCCGGCAAGCGTTTCTACGTACGCGTCACCATAGCCCGAACGCAGGCTTTCCATGTAGGCGTCGTGATAGCCAAAGTACATGGGCAGCGCCATGCCCATAATCCACAAGCTGAAGATTGCACACCCGACAACGGCCTTGCTTGCGCTGCTGTAGTTGGCGCTCTTCAAGTACAAATCCGCAATAAGACCTGCGCCTAAACCGAAAAAGAGCGCGGGAAGCGGACGTCCCATAAGCACCGTTATCAAACCCAAGATGAGGCCCATTAGCGTCACCATGCCAAATTTTTTCACACGCGTTAAAAACAGCATGAAGGGAATGGCCCCAATAAGCGCACAGGCCGCAGGCATGATAACCATAAGAATAGGGATGAACCCTATAAAGGCCACCACCATCACCACAACGAAGTACAGCGCCGTAAAGATACCTACATTTATGAGGTCTTTTGTGTTTAACTTGTTTTCCATTATCGCAATCTCCTTATCGCTTGCGGGACGTTCAGTGGGCAAAACCAACCGACGATTCCCTCTTTACCACCATGTTGTAATAGGAATGCTGGGCCGCCATGAGCTGCGCATGCGTGCCGCGCTCGACAATGTGGCCGTTATCAACCACCAAAATTTGGTCGGCATTGGCAATAGTGTTCAGGCGATGCGCGATAACAAGAAGCGTCTTGCCCTCCACTAACTCGGCGATGGCCGCCTGAATATAGCTTTCGTTGTCAGCGTCCACCGAAGCGGTTGCCTCGTCCAAGATGATGATGGGCGCATCTTTCAAGATGCAGCGCGCAATGGAAATGCGCTGCTGCTCGCCACCCGAAAGACTGGCACCACCTTCGCCGATCACCGTGTCGAAACCATCCGGCAGCGCCATGATGAAGTCGTACGCACGTGCTTTGCGCGCGGCTTCCAGCACTTCTTCGTACGTCGCATCCATGCGCCCCATGGCAATGTTGTTATACACCGTGTCCTGGAACAGGTACACACGCTGGAACACCATCGAGATGTTGTCCATAAGCTCTGCCAGCGGAACCTCGCGAATGTCCTTGCCGCGTACGAACACCTGGCCTTCGCGCACGTCCCAGAACCGTGGGAGCAAATTCGCGACGGTTGATTTGCCCGAACCAGACGGCCCCACCAAAGCGCACATAGAGTCCTTTTCCACGGTAAACGACACGTTGTCGAGCACCGTGCGCTCATCGTAGCCAAAGCTCACGGAACGAAATTCGATTTCCGGAACGCCTGTTGGTGCCTTGGCGGGCATAGTATCGGTGCCCGCGTTAGCAAGCTCGGCTTCGCCGAACACAGCCTCTATGCGATCAAGGCACGCGTTCATAACTGTCAGGCGCGCAACTTGTCCGTAGAAGGAGAGCAACGGCGTGAACAGCTCGAACAAAAACAGCAGCATGCCAATGAAAAACGCGAGGTTAAGCGTGCCGTCTTGATACAGCATCCAAGCAAGCGCCAACATAGCCGCCGAACCAAGGCCGTACACAAAGCGAATGGCCATAGACCAAGGGGCGAAATCATGCTCAAACGATAGGTTTGCCTTGCAGTTTACCTCGAAGCTCTTCGAAAGCTCCTTCGACTTCTCCCCCAGCATGTTGTAGGTCTTGATGATGCCCATGCCCTCGGTAAAGTCAATAACGGCATCCGTCACCTGCTGGGCCACACGTTGGCGCTCGTCGGAATGCATGAGCGTGTTCTTTTTCATCGCTTCGCCGACGACCCACATAAGCCCCATGGTTACCACTGACATAAGGCCCAAGCGCCAATCGAAACAGAACATGAACACCGCAAAGATAGCTGCAGCAAACAGATAGCTCATGAGGTCGGCCAGCACCATCATCAGGTTCTCTTCGATGAAAACCATATCGGTGGAGAGCACCGAGCTAACACGGCCGATGTTGCCTTCCGTGAAAAAGCCCATGGGCATGCGACGCAAGTGCGCACCCAGGTCTTTGCGCCAATCGGCAAGAATTTCGAATCCGGCAGCAGATTGCAGGCTGTCGGCACGGTACTGGAAAACGCATTGGATTACGACGCACGCCACAAGAGCAACGCCTGTAATAATGCACGTAGTTCCTGTAACCGTCCCATCCAAAAAGCCTGCGATCAAAAAGAAGGCCACGACGATGGGTGCCTTGCTGAAAAACGCCTTGAAGAACGAGAAAGCCGCTGCTGCATAGATGCGCCCGCGATAGCCTCCCGCCAAGCGAAGGATTCGTTGCACCAACTGAATCATGCGCGCACCTCCCATTCGGCCGATTGCTGCGCAGCAGCCCATAAGCGCTTGTACGTAGCGCAGGTCTCAAGCAGCTCTTCGTGGGTTCCCTGAGCATCTATGCACCCGTCGTTTAGCACCACAATCTTGTCTGCGCCTACCACGGTATGCAGACGGTGCGCGATAACAAGTACGGTTTTACCCTTGATCACTTCCGAGATAGCGGCGTTCATCTTCTCCTCGTTCTCGGGATCGATGAAGGCCGTCGCTTCGTCCAAAACGATAATGGGCGCATCTTTTAAAAGCGCACGCGCGAGCGAGATGCGCTGGCGTTCGCCCCCCGAAAGCATCTTGCCGCCGTCGCCCGCCTGCGTGTCGATTCCTTGGGGCATGCGCGCGAGGAAATCGTCACATTGGGCCAAGTGAGCTGCACGCAGAACTTCTTCGCGCGTGGCTTCCGGACGACCTATGCGAATGTTTTCAAGCAACGAGGTATTGAACAAAAATTGCTCTTGTGCCACGTAAGATATTTGGTCGTTGAGAGCTTCCACCTTCATGTCGGTTATGTCTTGGCCGCCAACGCTAATGCGTCCGCTATCCAAATCGTAGAAATGCACCAACAGACGCGCCAAGGTCGACTTGCCAGAGCCAGACTCGCCCACCAGGGCAACCATCTGGCCTTCCTTTATGGCCAGGTTGATTCCATGAATGACCTCTTCATCCTTGTAGCTGAAACGGACGTCCTCGAATGCAATGTCGTGATTTGCACCTTCAAAGCTACGCGCGGATGCCTTCAGCGGCGGATGCTCAAGCAGCCTCTCGAGCTCTTTGATCTTGAAGTCAAGCTGCGGTATTTTTCCCGCGAATCCCATGGCTTTAAGCAGCGGCGAGCCAACCGCAAACGACATGCAAATGACCAAGATGAAATCGGGCAAGGTGCTTACGCCTTGCAGCACAAACCAGCCGCCAATGGGCAGCGTAAACAGCGCAACGCACGGAAGGATGCTGTTGTACAGCGCCATCCACGGCCAGCATACTTTGTACCAATCAAGAGTCATGTCGCGGTAGTAGTTAATATCGTGCTCAAACCGCTCGTAGCTTTCGCCGTCGCGATTGAACACCTTCACCACTTCCATGCCGTTCACGTATTCGATAATAGTGTTGTTCATTTTGGCGCCGGCAGCGTAGTACACGTCCATACGCTCCATGCCCACCTTCATCATCATGCCCATGGCCAGCATCCCAAACGGCAGGGCGCACAATGAAAGCAATGCCAGCTTCCAATCAACGAAGAACATGCCGATTACAACGGCAAGGGGCACGAACAAGTTTCCAATGCCTTCGGGTATGGCATGAGCCAATAGAAGCTCAATCGTTTCGATGTCATCAGTGAACATCTTCTTTATGCGCCCATTACCCAAATCGCGAATGGCGCCAAGCGGCTGAGCCTCCAGTTTGCCCTGCAACGCAATGCGCAAATTCTTGAGCGTGTTGTAGGCAGCTATGTGACTGAGCGACAGGCCATGAACGTAAAACCATGCGTTGCCCACCAAACACACCGCCGTTAAGGCGACGTACAGCATCACCGTGCCAAACTCAAGTTGCGCCCCTACAACCAGCGGCGCAATTATTTGGTAGAGGAAGTAGTAAGGCACAACGCTCAAGATAACGGCAAACGTAATGGACAGCGCAGCGCGTGCCGTATAGACAACATAGCGACCCATGTACGGCTTCACACTTTGAAACATTCCTCTCCTTTCGGTTAAATCGATACGTTTGTTTGTCTTTATTTATCTTTTTAGTCTTAGCTAACTTTTTTCACGACAGAGAAAGACCTTTGAGTGCACAAACGCAATTTTGAAGCGTTAGAAGCCGAGCACTGCCGTCCAGTTGAAAAGCTTTCCCACTACTACGCTGTGCTCAAGTGCGCGTTCGCGCGACAAACCGTGCACAATGGGTTCGAATAAGGTTGACCAGTAAGCCGTAAGCAGCATATGGAACTCTTCCTCATCGATAAGCATTGAGGAAACGCCCTGCTTGTAGGCTTCTTCAGCAAACCGATATGAGCGATCAGCCACATCGTTGACGAAATCGTGCAGAAAGTTCGCATGGCGCGTGCCCTCTGCATGGCAAAGCAGTAAACGAAAGCCGTCGTAGTTGTCATAGAGCATGTTGACGATGCGGGCCTGCGTTTCAAACGTAAGATCCCAAACGTACTTCATGTCGTCTTTGCCCAGTTGTTCGTAGTTCACCGCCTCAATGTTGTCGCTGTAAGCTGCAATTATCTGAAGCGTTGGAGCCACTAAGGCCTCGAACAGCTCTTCTTTGTTTTTGTAACGCTTGTAGAATGCGCCCGTGGTAACACCGGCATCGGCACACACCTTGCGCAGCGATACCTTTTCGAAGGGCTTAGCAGAAAACTCCGCTTTCGCCGCCTCGATAATGCGGGCATCTATGCTTGTATCTGGTAACGCCATTGCCTTTTCACCTGCAAATCGCAATCGATCTATGATATCTTTGACTATCGATAACTGCGTTATCGATAACTCGGTTATCATACGGTGAAAAAGAAATGGCGTCAATATTTTTGTTGTATATCTTTAACTTTTTTATTTTTTATCGTAAACTTTAAACGGATACCTGATACTACACATTCCCAACAAACCAGTTTTATCAGCACTTTTAGTGTCACTAATGACCAACATACTCAATTTTGAGAGCCGTTCGTTCTCATTAGCATGTTTCTTTTTTTGTTTAAGTAATACAACTTTCTTCAATATCAGCACTCATGAATAGACCGAATACACCCAAACAAACTAAGGCTTCACCTATGAAACTTTTTATCGATGTCGAAACTCATAGGTTTTACGATGCCTACTCCCCAAGCCCAATTGCTTATCTGGCAGCACGCTTGATCACGCGTAAAGGCACCGGCATTAAACTCCGCGACGCCACCGCTGACCGGCAGCCCAAAGAAAATAAGCCGCGATGAACCGCCGTCGCTCAAGAGCAAATGTTACTTCCCATCGCGTGCGTCAAGTTCGCCCATCCAACCAAGAATCGCATCAAGGGCAGCTTTCGGATCGCCCACATTGCAGTGGTTTCCCGCCTGATCGTCAGCCACGGTGAACATGCGTACTTTCACGCTCTTTGCGTTCGAAAGCAGTGCCAGCTCCTTGTCAAGCAACTTCGTGGGAATATATATATCCTGGTCAGCGCCAAGTATAAGCACATCTTGGTCAACGCGGTCAGCGCAGTTCGCAAGCGAATAATCCTCCATCTTGCGATACATGTCGCACACTGATGTCGCTCCATAAGGATGGCACATGTCCACCATGGTCTGAGCAGCCAAATTACCTTTTGCAGCCTTGCGTCTCATGGGACCATTGATCACATCGGCGATATGCGCATGCAGAAGCGCGCCCAGCACCTTGATGGCGCCCTTGCCCGCCGCGCCTTCGACCAAATCCCAGGTGCCGGGGTAAATGGACCAGCACACCACGCGGCTGATGCGCTTGTCGAACGCGGCCGCGCGCGGTGCGAAATAGCCTCCCAGCGAGATGCCCACTATGGTGACGTCGTGCAGGTCGAAGCGCTCGGTTATGGCCTTAGACGTCTTTTCCCACTGCCACGTGAACGGGCAGCCCTGATCGCGAATGACCGAGCCCTGGCCGGGGCCTTCGTAAAGGAACACCTCGTAGCCGTGCTCGCGCAGGTACAACAGCGGCAGCAGGAACTCTTCCATATACGAATCGTTGCCGCCGTGCACCAGCATGACGCCGCGGCTTTCCCCTGCTGGAATCGTATGGAACACCGGCAGCGTGATGCCACCTTCATAGGGGACGGTCAGGCGCTCGACGATGGGATCGCTTCCGTCGGAGGGCTCGAACAGCTCACGGTAATACTCGGCGAACAGCGATTGCGCCTGGTGGTAGTTGTCGATTTTGTCCGCATCGTCGTAGGACGTGTAGAAGTCGCGCATCAGATAGTAGCCCACGGCGTTTTTCGTGCGGCCCTCCTTGTACGCGCGGTCCCCCAGCTTGGTAAGCTCGCGTTTCCAATCGGCGAAGTTCTTGATGCCGGGCCCGATGTCGCGAATTTCCTCCAAGTCGCCGCCGTCCCAGTTCACAATGCGATTCAACTGGTAATCGATGTGCGGTTCGTCGTTAAGCTCGTACATTCCGCGCGGGAACGTTACCGGTTTCGTAATGTCGTAGGTTTCAGCCATGGTCATGCCTTTCCGTTGAAGTTGCGCGTTTGGATGTCGCGCGTTTCGAAGTCGCGCATTTTAATGCCGCGCATTCCGAAGACGCACGTTTCGAAGCCGCGCACCTCAAAGTTGCACGTTTCAATGCCGCGAGTTTCAAAAACGCACGTTTCCTTCTTTTGCCAGTAAAAGATTAAGCCTTGAGGCAAAGGGGCGCTTTCAATTAGCTGCTAAATTGATGTGAGCGAAAGACCGTGCAGTCGCGTACAATCTGAAAGGTAAGTTCACTGCGGTAAACCTGTTTTCGCCAAGCGGGTTTGCTGCACACAACCCGCCTTCCCATCGAGTGAGCGCCATGACCCAAACGATCGTCGCCACCTGCAACCACCTCGCGCTTCTTGCCGACTACCACACGCCGGACATGCACGCGCACCTTTGCTCGCATTTCGCTCTTGCGAAATGCGGTACGTTGCGCTGCGTCACCGAGAATGAAATGTTCGAGGCCGCGGGCGCTTTCATCGGCTCCAACGTTTTGCACACCATCGAGTGCGACAGCCCCATGCTCATCTACTTCTTCGATGAGACCAGCGTGCTTGGCGCGCAAATCCGAACGCGCTATTTGCCCGAATCTTCGGCCGCAGCAGCCCCGCTTGAGGTCTCTTCCGCAGCGCGCGCCTGCCTTGAGGGATTTCTTGCCGAGCCGAACCCGCAAGCTTTCGACCAGCAGTTTCTCGAGATTCTTTTGGGTAGCGAAACTGCTGCGAAGCTTCTCGGCGCGATGGCGATGGGCGAAGGTTTCGCGGCCGCCGGCGCAAGCTCCGCCGCAACCGGCGACAAGTTTGCAGCCGCCGGCGCAAGCTCGGCCGCGGCCAGCGGCGACTCTGCCACCACCGACCCGCGCATCGTTGACGCCCTGGTGTTTCTTCAAGAGCAAAAGGAGATTTCGCGCGATACCATCGACCAGCTTGCCGCGCATGTGTGCCTTTCGAAATCGCGCCTTTCGCACCTGTTCACGCAGGAAATGGGCGTATCGCTTCACCGTTATCTCGCCTTCGCGAGAATGAAGAAGGCCGCCGAATACATTGCGCAGGGAAGTTCGCTTACCGATGCGGCCATGCGAGCTGGCTTCGATTCGCCGTCAGATGCGCATAACCTCATCGCGCATCCGTGACGCGCTTCAGAAGATCATATCCTCGCAGAGCTATTCGAAGGCCCTGCAGGAGCCGATAATAACCATGCGTGCCAACCGCTATGTTGTGCCGGTCAAGGCGGAACACAAGAGCGTCGTGCCCGGACTGGTGCATGACATTTCGTCGAGCGGCGCAACGCTCTTTATAGAGCCGATGC
>JAZQAV010000169.1:0-4787 GCA_045545435.1 Eggerthellaceae bacterium
GGTTGGACCATCATCGTGACATCCGATCATGCGCAGGTGTGCGCACCGCACCGTCCGCCCCAGCTGGGCGACCCGCAGGGCGTCAACGTGGGCGTTATGAGCGAGCTCGGCTACACCGTCATGAAGAAGGACGCCGAGGGCAACGACATCAAGGAGATCGACTGGACGAAGACCCGCGCCATCGCCAACCGCGAGACCCATATCTACCTCAACATTAAGGGCCGCGACAAGCACACCCTGCCCGACGGCACCGTGATAGACGGCATCGTTGACCCGGCAGATAAGTACGAGCTCGAAGAGCAGATTATGACCGACCTCTACGGTTACAAGGACAAGAAGACCGGTCACCGCGTGGTGGCGCTCGCGCTGCGCAACAAGGACGCCGTGCTGCTGGGCCTGGGTGGCCCCGAGAGCGGCGACATCTGCTACTTCGTCGCCGAGGGCTACAACGTCGACCATGCCGACGGCCTGTCAACCGCTTATGGCGACTGCGAGACCAGCCTCTCGCCGATCTTCGCGGCTGCCGGCGCCGGCATCAAGGAGGGCTTCAAGACCGACCGCTGGATCCGCGAGGTTGACGTTGCCCCCACCGTCGCCGCCCTTATGAACGTGCGCATGCCCGCTCAGTGCGAGGGCGCTCCCGCCTACCAGATCTTCACCGAGGAGTTTTAGGAATCGCGACGGTCGTCAAAACTGCCAGTTTTGGATGAAGTAGCCGCTTCAAGCTTGAGATAGAGCTGCGCTTGCGGCATTCGAAAGCCCGCTGTCCCGTCCTGCGATGGGGTGGCGGGCTTTTTGTACTCTCTTACCCGCGCTGATATCGCTTTGCGATAGAGGGGATTGCGAAAGTGCGCGCAAAAAGAGGAGCTGATGGCAAGGGTGTGCGCGCTTTGATTTATTTTCCTCCTAATATGAGCGTATCAGGCGCAGCATAACTCGAGGAAGCGCCTGTTGCTGAGCGCCGGCGGATCCGGTGTGGCCGTTATAGGCTGTCAGGGTTTCCCAGTGCTCCTACAATGGCTGCATCGGACACAGGGAAAGAGGATGGTCCGACGCTGGTGGCCGACGAATCCGGTTTGGCCATGTGCGGCTGTCCAGATGATCTTTTTTGTCATGCCGCCGGATTCGCTGGCGCCGACTGATAGCCGATAGGTTGATGTCGAGGCGCGCTTGGCGCAGCCTGCTCTCTCAAAGTAATGCCGTGGTTGGTGCCGTGGCCGAACGCCAGCTCCTCGCGAACGAAGGGAGCCGAATGGAAAGAGAGTTCGATATCAGCTGCGGGGTCGACGTGGGCAAGTGGTCGCATCACTTCACGGCGATCGACAGGCGAACGGGCGAAGTTCTGCTGGACGCGAAGATCGGGCAGGACGAGCGCGAGATCCGCGACGCCCTCGGAGAGATCATGCGCGTCGGAAGGACCATGGTCGTGGTCGACCAACCCGGCAGCATGTCCGCTCTGCTCTTCGCAATCGCCGACGACATGGGCGTTCCTCGCGGGTTCATCACGCCCCGGGCGATGGCGCAGGCCGTCGAGATGTACGGCGGAGAGGTGAAGACCGACGCGCACGACGCGTTCGTGATAGCCGAGGTGTCGGCGAGCCTGCCCCGCCTCGTCAAGCCGGTGGGCGCCAAGAGCGACGCCTGCCTGCGCCTGGCATCCCTCATGTCGTACGACCGCGAGCTGACCGAGGAGGCGACCAGGGCCGGCAACAGGCTCCACGACCTGCTGCTATCCACCTGCCCCGCGCTCGAGGCCCATCTCGCGGGCAAGCGCATACAGAGCCAGCTCTACCTCGCCGTGCTTGCGAGGTACGGCGGATGCCACGGCCTCAAGAAAGCCGGCCGCGGCAACGTCAGGCGCTGGGCGAAGGCGCGCAAGGGCATGGGGCCGGCTGCGCTGGCGAAGATAGACGAGCTGCTCGAGGCCGTCTCCCGCCAGACCGTGTCGCTGCCCGGGGCGGAGGGAACCGAAGAGCTCATCAAGCTCGAGGCATCCTACCTGCTCGCTACCCTGAAATCGCGCAAGGATGTCGCCGCGAGGAGGGACGAAGCGCTCTCTGCGATGCCAGAGGCCCAGATCCTGATGACGCTGCCCGGCTTGGGCGCCGTGACGTGCGCGACGTTCCTCTCCGAGGTCGGGGACGTCTCGAGGTTCGGCTCGGCGGCCAAGCTGGCCGCCTACGCGGGCCTCGCGCCGCGTGTCAGGCAATCGGGGACGACGGTGCATTCCGTCACCAAGCCGCGCGGCGGCAACCGCAGGCTCAAGCGGGTCCTCGTGCTGTCTGCGAGCAAGTCCATACTCTTCTGCGACGAGTCGCGTGCGTACTACGAGAGGAAGAGGTCCGAAGGGCGCAGCTACGGATCGGCGGTCACCGCCCTGGCGAGAAGGAGGCTGAACGTCATGTACGCGATGTTGCGTGACGGGAAGCCCTACGAAAAGAATAACGGCTAGCCCGATTCCACCCGATGCCAGCCGTATCCTTGCATGCCCCATTGTAGCAGGGGCTGGCGTCAGCATGCCCATCGATGCATGCAGGATGTCGCATCGGAGGCTCGCCCGAAAACTCGCAGAAAATAGTAGGTTGACAAAAAGAGGAGCCGATGGTAAAAAAGACGCGTTGTGTAATAGCGGCAAACACAGTTTTCTTCACTTTCTCCTGTGAAAGTTACAAAAAGCCTGGTCAGCCCAATGGGGTAGTTTCGAACTGAAACAACGCGGCAGAAATAGAATCAAAAGGCGAGCCATTGCGTGCGAAATCGATTACACAACGCGTATTTCTTGCCATTTTCGGGTGTTCTTCCGGACGCTCTCAATGGCTACCCGCCACCTGTGCGTTTATTTGCGGTTTACCGGGTGCGTTATTCAGGTGAATAACAGGCGGCCGAAGTCTCCCCGATCTTGTAGGTTGCCGTGCGATTGATCAAAAGGACGCCGAACCGTGTCACAAAAAACGCTAGCTGCGCTCTTGTCGCAGCTAAAATAACATGTCGTTTTAGCGTAGTGGGCGCCAATATAGTGCTTATATGCTGCTTGCGCATTAGAATCATTTATTCGTGAATTCTATTACGTAAGCAAGCGGGTGGGGTAGCAGCATGGCAAATGACAACGAAGTACAAAGCGGGGTGCAAGACAACTTGGTAGAGGGCGCCGAGGGCGGCCAGATTGCCGCAACGCCCGAAAAAACAAGCGAAAAGTCCCCGGTAGACGCAATTGAAGGCGACATCCAAAAAAAACACGATGCGCACGGTCGCGAACAGGTAGACGACAAGGTTACCCGTATGGGTTCGGCCAGCATTTGGCGTCTGCTGTTCGAGTTTGCCATTCCGGCAATTGCCGGCACGCTGGTAAATGCAGCCTACAATCTTATCTCCACGATATTCCTGGGAACCGCAATGGGCCCCATCGGTATTGCGGCCATGCAGGTGGCAGCACCCATCATGATTGTGTTCATGGCGTGCTCCATGTTGGTGGGCGCCGGTGGCAATGCGCTTGCCGCGCTGCTGCTGGGTGAGGGAAAGCGCGATCGCGCCGAGCTTGTACTGGGCAACACGGTAACGCTGAGCCTTTTCATATCGGTGATTGTTGCCATTGCGGCTTTGGTGCCTGCGTCGCTGAACATGATTCTGGACGCTTCAAGCGCAACAGCTGAAGTGCGTCCCTATGCGGCCGACTACATTCGCATCATTTGTTTGGGCTTCATATTCCAATGCATTGGCTTTGGCGTTAACAACTTCATTCGTACTTGCGGAAAACCCAATCGCGCCCTGCTCACCATGGTTTCGGGCGCTGTTTCGTGCATTATTTTCAACTACTTCTTCGTTATGGTATTCGGTTGGGGAGTAATTGGCAGCGCGCTTGCAACCATCATGGGCCAAGCGGTCAACTGCTTCTCGGTGCTGCACTTCTTCGTATTGAACAAAGAGACCCCCTTGCGTCTGCGCTGGAGCAAGATGAAGCCCGATGTGCATATTGACTTGAACATCATCACGCTGGGTGCGGCAAGCTTCTTCGTTCAGCTGGGAGCAGCAGTGCTTACCTTTGTCACCAATATGCTGCTGGTGAAGTACGGCGCTATCCATCCCATTGGCGAAGATGCCGCACTGGCCTCCATCGGCTTGGTGCAACGCGTGGCGATGTTTGCCGTTATGCCGCTCATCGGCGTCTCCATTGCTGCGCAGCCGCTTTTGGGATTCAACTACGGTGCCCGTTTGTTCAAACGTGTGCGCGAAACGTGGCTCGACGCCATTATCTTGGCAACCATCTTTGCTGTGCTCATGTGGGCTTTGGCGCACCTGTTCCCGCGCCAGATTGTGAACCTGTTCGGCATTACCGACGAAGGGCTGGTAGAGTTCACCATCTTCGCTATGCAGGTTCAGCTGCTTGCAATCCCCATCGTCGGTTTCCAAATTGTGGGCTCTAACTATTTCCAGGCAACCGGCCAGCCGGCTAAGTCCATCTTGCTTTCGCTTTCGCGCCAGGTACTGTTTTTGCTGCCGTGCATGATTATTCTTCCCGAATGGCTGCCAACGTGGACATCCTACACAGGCCTCGACGCCATTTACATTGCAACACCGGTTTCTGATATTATGGCCACCGTGTTAACGCTGATTTTCGTACTCATAGAATTGAAGCGCCTTGCGCATATCGAAAAGCACGAACCAGCACCTGAGTACTAATTGGAAGGATTGTTTTCATGGCGGCTACTTCTAGCAAAATGAAACCTCTGACGGCCACAGCGTCGCGCACGCGCTCCTTAGTGTTCGTGGCGCTTTCGATAGCGATTATC